>JBEKJN010000231.1:0-5119 GCA_050011235.1 Verrucomicrobiota bacterium
CGCATGAGCGGTTGTTGCAGTTCCTGTCACCTGCCACCTGTCACTTGTCACGTAGCGCGTGTACGCGATCAACGTGAGCAGTCCAAAAAAGGTGCTGAGCACGTCCTTGCGTTCGGAAATCCACGCGACCGATTCGACATGAAGCGGATGCCAGGCGAACAGCGCCGCCACCACTGCGCTCGGCCAAAGCGCGCTGGCCAGTGGGGCCGTAGTCGTTATAGCTGCGTTGGCTGTTTTATTCACCTTCCGTGATGGTGAATCGCGCGTTTGTTGCGGGTCGTCACGGCGGAGGCCCGTCATCCGGTTCAAAACCAAAAACAGCAACACTGTGTTGGCAATGTGAAACAGCAAGTTGACCAAATGATGCGCGCCGGCGCTGTTCCCGAACAACTGGCAGTCGAGCATCAACGACAGGCACGTCGCCGGATGCCAGTTGGCCACCGTCACCGCCCGGAAAGCCCAGGCGACACCTTCCGCCGTCAAACCCTGCTGAACGTGGGGATTTTCAGCTACATAGGCCGGGTCATCCAGGTTGATGAAATCGTATTGCCCCAAAGGCCAATACACGGCGGCCGTGACCAAAATCAGCGCAAGAGAAATTGTCCATTCACGACGCATTCAGAAATTCAGATTGAATTCGCCACAAAAGACAATGACAAAAAAAGCCATCACCCTCCGGGCCGGGCCGGTTTCAAACCCGGAATGATTCATCCGGTTCCCGGCTTCAACGCAGAGAACGCAAAGGCCACAGAGTTTTCCTGCGCTCCGGAACCGTGATTTACGGAATTCATCCGCTAATTTTGCCAATTTCCACAAAATAAATTTTGCCGCTTTTTATTTCGTGTGGCTTCGTGAAATCCGTGGATTAAAAAATTTCCCTGCGCCTTTGCAGTGCTATCCATCAGAACCATCGCGCGCTGCGAGGATTTTGGACTGCGGTGGCAGAGCGCAGCGGCTCCGCCGCGCTTCGCCTCTGCGTCAACATCCGCGTTCATCCCGTAATCCGCGGTTGAAAATCCTGATGGCTCCCGCCAATCTTTGTGCCTTGGCGCCTTGGTTGTTCACATCCGCGGTTAAAATTTCGTGCCTTTCATACGTTTCATGGTTAACAATTCCGCCGTGTTCGACTTTTGGAACTGACGCAATGAAACTCCGGACCGGATCCCCATCACATCCATCGGGAAGGTTGCCTTTCGTCCCGTTCGTTTCCCGTCACGCCGGCAAAATCCTGGCGCTGGCTCCGCTGGTCTTTCTGATTTGGACCGTGTTCCATTACGCCGTTGCCGTGCCGTTTTGGGACGAGTGGGAACTCGTGCCGCTTTTGGACAAGACCTATCACGGCGGCCCGGCCTTCCACGACCTGTGGGCGCAGCACAACGAGCACCGGCTGCTCTTTCCCCAAATCATCATGCTCGCCCTGGCGCGCCTGACCCATTGGGACGTCCGTTATGAACTGGCGCTGAACCTTCTCCTCGCCCTCGGCATCTTCGCCGTCTTCGTTCACCAGGTCAAACTCACGGCCCGAAAGCTGGGGCTGGGCGGATTGCGTTGGGCCGTCCCCGTGATTGCGCTCATCGTGTTCTCGCTGGCCCAGTATCAAAACTGGCTTTGGGGCTGGCAAATGCAGATGTTCCTGAATGTACTGGCCGTGCTCGGCGGTCTGGTGTTGCTGGCCAACGAAACCTTCCATTGGCGGCGATTTGCCTGCGCCGCGCTGCTCGGCATTGTGGCCACGTATTCCTTCGCCAATGGCCTCCTGTTCTGGCCCGTTGGGTGGTGCCTCCTGTTCGTCGCCACCGCCGGCACGAAGGCGCGAAAGGCGGCCCTCGCCGGCTGGACGCTGATCAGCATCCTGACGCTGGCGTCTTACCTTTATCACTATCAAAAGCCGGAGGAACATCCACCGCTCAACCTCGTTTTCAAAATGCCGCTCGAATATGCCGCCTTTGTCCTCAAATACACCGGAAACCTCTGCGCCCAATACGTCGGCGGCAGCGACGCTTCCGACGGCGCCTTCGCGCTGATCTTCGGCCTGGCCGCCCTCGTTGCCTTTGGTTGGGCCGTCACGATGCTGCTTCGGCGACGGATGGCCGATGTCCGGACCCTGCTCCCGTATTTCGGAATGAGCCTGTACTCGCTCGGCAGTGCCTTGATGACCGGGATCGGTCGGGCCGGGCTTGGCAGCAACCAGGCGCTCTATTCCCGCTACGGCACCATGATGGTGCCGTTCTGGGTGGCACTCGTCGTCTTTCTTTTCCTGCTGCGGGATGGCGGCGTCCAAACCGCCGATGCCGCTGCCGTGCCAAAACCGTGTCACGACCGGTCAGCCCCGGATGGTTGCCGGACAATCGCCGAATGGTCGCTCCTGGCGTCCATCATCCTTCTGCTGCTTGGCTCGATCTGCGCGCTGGCCGGCGTCCAGGAACTCTCCCGGTACCAAGCCTATGGCCGGACCGCCTTGCTGAATGTGGCCGCCCATCCCGGCTCGGCCATTGACTACACCGGCCTGTCGCTGCTCTATCCGCGACCGGAAGTCGTCCTGCAGCGCTATCCCATCCTTGTGCAACACCACTTGTCGGTGTTCCGTGACCCGTACCGCCCTTCCGCCGCGCCTTAAACCTGAACTGCCGTTCCTGACATTTGCAGGAGCCGATGGCAGGAGGCTCAAGCTAAATGATTAAATACTAAATCCGAATGACTGGTGAATGACCAAATGACCCAATAACCAACGCGCCTGCCAGGTTGCGCTTTCAAGCTTCGGGCTTATTTCGTCATTATGGTTTAGGAATTAGTCATTCCGCATAGCGGCATGGTTTGGTCATTAGTCATTTCCCTTTGCGTCTTTGCGTCTTTGCGTTAAAAACTCCCTCGTGTCCGCCATTCCCAAGACCATGCGCGCCGTCGTCTATCGCGGCGTGAATGACCTGCGCCTCGAAACCGTGCCGGTCCCGCGCATCGGCGCCCATGAACTGCTCGTCAAGGTCGCCGTTTGCGGCGTCTGCCCCACCGACATCAAAAAAATCCAGCACGGCACCGTCCCGCCCCCGCGCATCTTCGGCCATGAAACCGCCGGCACCATCGTCCGCATCGGTGGTGGGGCGAGCGTCCTCGCGAGCCGCTTCAAAATCGGCGACCGCGTGGCGCTCCACCATCACGTCCCGTGCCTCGACTGCCATTTCTGCCGGCACCGCGCCTTCGCCCAATGCGAAACCTATAAACGCACCGGCATCACCGCCGGCTTCGAACCGGCTGGCGGCGGCTACGCCGAATACGTCCGCGTGATGCCGTTCGTGCTGCCCGGCGTGGTGAAAATTCCGGCGAAAAATTCCTTTGAAGAAGGCGCGATGCTCGAACCCGTCAACACCGTGCTCAAGGCCGTGCGCCGATTGAACCTGCTGCGCGGCGACGCCGTGCTCGTGGCCGGGCAGGGACCGATTGGTCTCATGTTCACGCGCCTGTTACAACTGCAAGGGGCGTGCGTCCTCGCCACCGATTTGCTCGCATCGCGCCTGCGCCTCGCCAAAAAATTCGGCGCGAAATGGACGTGTTTAGGCAGGGACGGCTGGCCCAGCCGTCCGCGGACGCCCCGGCGGGGCGTCCCTACCTCAACTCTTGCCTCTCAACTTCCAACCCTCAACCTTCAACTGGATACTGCCATCATCGCCGTTCCTTCCGACGCCGTCGTGCATCAGGCGTTGCAACTCGTGCGCGGCGGCGGCCAGGTTTTGCTCTTTGCACATACCAAACGATCTGAATTTGGTAGGGACGGCTCGCCGAGCCGTCCGCGGACGCCCCGGCGGGGCGTCACTACCTCCTCCCTCTCCGCCGCTGGGGGGGGAGAGGACCGGGGTGCGGTGGCAACTCCCAACTTCCAACTGGACCTGGCTTCCATCTGCCTCGACGAAAAAGACCTCATCGGCAGCTACTCATCCGATTTCACGCTCCAGGATGAAGTGGCGCGGCTGGTGTTCTCGCGCCAATTGGATGTGCGCCGTTTGATCACCCATCGTTTTCCGTTGGAACAAACGGCGGTGGCGGTGCAACTCGCTGCCCGCCCTACGCCCGATTCCTTGAAGATTCTCGTCACGCAACTGTATCCGCAGTAGTGACCTTTTTTACTCGTCACACTGCGCGGGTTTCCTGAATCATGTGTTCAACCGCATGAGTCGAGGATCGAATAAGAAAGCCGCGCCGGGAAAAGCCCCTGGCGTGCGTTCGAGCGCGTCCGTTTCGCCGGCCGTTGAAATGCCGGGCGTGGCAGACTCCCGATTGCCGGAACCCGCAAGCCGTCCGGCTGGTTTGAATGACCGATGGATGGTTCCGGGCGTCTGCATTTTTCTGGCGGCGATTACCTTCGCCGTTTTCGGGCAGACGCTCCATCACGGGTTTGTGAGTTACGATGACGGCCTGTATGTGTATGAGAACGCGCAGGTTGCTAGGGGCCTGACTCTGAACGGAATCGCACAGGCCTTCACTCGCGGCAGTTTTGACAACTGGGACCCGTTGACGGCGATATCGCATATGCTGGATTGCCAGTGCTACGGACTGAATGCCGGCGGACATCATTTAACGAATATTCTGTTGCATGCGGCGACGGCCATCCTGCTTTTCCTGGTGCTGCGGCGGATGACCGGCGCACTTTGGCGCAGCGCGTTTGTGGCGGCGGTGTTTGCCATTCATCCGCTGAGAGTTGAATCCGTGGCGTGGGTGTCGGAACGCAAGGACGTGCTCAGCGGATTGTTTTTCATGCTGACGATCACCGGCCCGCTATGGACTTGTGGTGCTCCTGTTTATACTGGGTCTGATGTCCAAGCCGATGCTGGTAACGTTGCCGTTCGTATTGCTGTTGCTGGACTACTGGCCGCTGAATCGCTTTACCCGGCCGGCGCCTGCCGCTGGTGGCGCCGGGCCGGTTGACAGGCCCGGAAATTTCTTTGTTCCCCCGCGGCTGATCGTCGAAAAGATTCCCCTGCTGGCGCTTTCCGTTGCGCTGTGCGTGGCGACAGTTCTGGTTGAGCGAATCGGCATCCAGCCGGTTGAAATCTATCCTCTCCCTTTGCGGATTGGCAACGCGCTGATTTCCTGTGTCGCTTATATGTGGCAGATGATTTATCCCGCG
>JBEKJN010000232.1:0-4755 GCA_050011235.1 Verrucomicrobiota bacterium
CTTCAACAACGACATCATTATCGCCATTGAAGGCACAAACGGCACCCAGACGTTTTATACATACGGACCAACGGGAACTGCCATTTCTAATCCCTCTTCCACCAATGGAGCCACGGCGCCTTATTATGCGGACGGGCTTTATACCGTGACCGACCTGGGTGTTCCCAGATACCCCGACCTGACGATTGAAGCGGTGGACGTCAACGGGGACGGGCAAAGCAGTTCCATCACCTCTGCAAGGTTCCAATTCGTTGTCGGCAATCCGCTGATCATTGGAAACAATGCCAGCCTGTTCACCCTGAGCGACATAACGACCAACGCCGTCTATTGGTATAGCATTGACGGCACCGACCCCACCAACGCGCCGGGAACCACCAATTACAGCCACAGCTTCCTGCTCGCCACGAATAGCCCGTCGCTCACCAACGTCGTATCGCTCAACATCAGCAGTAATTTCACGTTCAAGGTCCGCGCCTTCCGGGACAATTATCAACCCAGCGCCGTAGTCAGCGCTGCTTTTTCAACATCTAATTTTGTGCCCAACAGCATCAGCTTTGGTTTCGCCTCGGGCGAAGCTTCCAGCGAGTTCATCGCCTCGCCGGGACAAACTTTTTATGCCCCGGTCACCTTGTCCATTCTGCCCAACACGGTGATGTATAGCTTGCAGTTTAGCCTGACGGTCACCAATGCCGGGCCCAATCCCGGTCCGTCAATCGCCCCCGGCGCGTTTAATTTTGGATCCATGCTGGTGAAACCCATTCCGGGCGTCACGCCGATAGAGTATGAACCCATTCCGCCATTCATGTTTATCGGTGATGCTTCCAGTCCGCCGCCACCCAGCCAAATCGTTTCTTACGAGGGAACGAACTTTATCAATTTGGAGATTGCTAACACGAACCTCAACCTGCTCGCCGTAGGCTGGCTGGAACGTTACACCCAGACAAATCTTTACAACACAATATCACAGGACTTGATCCAATTTTCCATGGCGCATGACGACGTTTTCCTTCAAGGAAACGGAAAAGTCATAGTGGGAGGTTATACGTTTCTAGTGCCCGCAAACGCCGCGCCCGGCCAAACCTACCAAATCCAAGTCGGACGAGCGTCGGCGACTTCGGACGGCGTCGGGGCGCCGGGTTCATCCATACTCATCTTCGCTCCAACCAACAACACACTGGGTGGAGGAACGATCAATGCCATCAAGAATGTCACCATTGGGCAGATCAAATATATCGTCGGCGACGTGTATCCGTTCAACTGGTTCAACGCCGGCGACTTCGGCCAGGGTAACCTTGTGAACGCCGACGTTGTACAGGTGTTCCAATCGGCTGTTTACGGCTTTAATTATCCGCCGTTCGGCAGTGATTTCTACGACAGCATGGATTCCTGCGGTCTTACCTATGTTGATAACGGCTACGGTTATTTGCAGCCAAGTGCAGCCGCGAATGAAAACGTGTTGTTTGACGGCAACGATACCACCATCAACCAAATCGCCTTTGGCGACGGTGTGCTGGACGTATGCGACGTCTATGTCACCTATCGCCGCTCGTTGGATCCGAGCCTGACCTGGTTCCGCCGCTATTGGACGAATGACGTTGCGCACGGTGTTTCCGGTCGCGTTGCGGAAATCGTTCCCAATGTTGCTCCTCAACTTAAAACCGCCTCCAGCTCGCAATCTAAAAGTCAGAGCAATGCATCTTCAACCAACTCTCCACAGGTCAATTTTGCCGCCACCGACTTCATCGCTTCGGCGGGACAAACCGTCCAAATCCCCGTCACGGCCAACGTTTTTGGCAACTATCCTTTGCGGGTGTTGATGCTGAATTTGACCGTGAATCCGCTGGACGGCTCGCCCGTGTTGACCACTCCGGTCCAGTTCACGCCCAACTCGGCATTGGGATCGCCCTACACCACGCTTTCCGTCGGCAACGGTAATTATGCCGCCGTGTGGCTCGACAGCACCATTGCCGGCCTGACCGGCAACACAACCCTCGGCACCTTGACCGTCACCATTCCGGCCAATGCCACGAGCATGTCTGCCTACGCGATCCATTTCGATCACGCCTCGGCTTCACCGAATGGCATCGCTTCGTTCCCCAAACAAACGCTGACCGGCCTGATCACCCTGTCCAGCCGCACCAGTTCCTATTACAACGACGGCATCCCGGATTCGTGGCGCCTGCGCTACTTCGGCACCATTTACAACCTCCTCTCGGTTTCCAATGCCTGCCCGTCGGGCGATGGCATCAACAACTGGAAAAAATATGTTGCCGGAGTTGACCCCAACACACCCAACGATTTTCCGAGCTTGAATCTCAACACCCCGCCGCCTTCCGGCACGGCCATGTCCATTTATTGGCCGACGGTCAGCGGCAAGCAATATGCAATCTTGAGTTCCGCGAGCCTGTTCCCCGGCTACTGGGTCACCAACGCCATCATCACCGGCAACGGTGCCAACATGGAGTATGACGATACTTCTACCGGCAAAGTGAAGTTTTACCGCGTGCTAATCTCCCCGTGAAAATTGGATTGAATCACGAACGGCGTGTCCTCTGGGCACGCCGTTTTATTTCGCTTCCGCTGCACACCAGAGGTAATCAAAGGAATAAATGCCCGTCGCGTGCCCGTCCGCCCACACCGGCTGGATGGCATAACCGCCCACGACGGTGAAGCGCTTCAATTCAAAGGCTTTCGGCGACAAAATTGCTTCAGGATTTTTATAGACGTTGCCCAAAATGTCCGTTTCGCCTTTGCAGCCGGCGCAGGGACAGCACCGCCGCAGTTTTTCCAGCGGAATGAAACTTTCGCCGCCGTCATCCCATTTGATGGCCAGTTCCCCGCCAATAATTTGAATGTCCACCGGTCGCATCAGCTTCTTTTCAGCAGCCGTTCAAACACGGCCAAAGTTTCCGGGCTGACGTGGTGCTCGATGCCTTCGGCGTCCATCTCCGCCGCCTTTTTTGAAATGCCGAGTGAGCGCAGGAACGCCGCCACGGTTTCGTGCCGCCGCTTGGATTCTTCAGCCAGTTTGCGGCCCGTGTCGGTCAGGAAAATGGCGCGGTAAGGTTTGGTGTTCACGTAGCCGGCCCGTTGCAGCCGCGCCAAAGTGCGGTTCACCGTCACGTGCGTCACGCCCAGCCGCCGCGCCAGATCCACCACGCGCGCCTCGCCCTGGGCTGCCGTCAGGTCGGCAATGGCCTCGGCGTAGTCCTGGGCGGTTTCCGCCGCGCGGTCGCGGCGCGAACGGCGAAAGGTTTCGGCCTGCGGCACCGCCGGGCGCGCGTGCGGGACGCGCGCAGCAGCCGGTGATTTGCGGATGGAACGCGGCATGTTTTCGTAAAATGAAGCAAACGGCGGGTTTTTAGTCGAGGTTTTATTTTGTAGTCAAAGCTACAATTTTGTTGACAGTTTGGATTCCGAATCGTATCTGGTGCCACATTGAGTGTGAAAGACACAAATTCCAACCCGGAGGCAAATTCCGGCTGGCGCAAGCCGGAGGGACAGGCTTCGTTGTCGGAAGTTCACCACACCGTGCCCGTGCCTCATGCCAAGGCCCGCTTCTGGCGGCAATGGATGGCTTTCTCCGGGCCGGCGATACTCATCAGCGTCGGCTACATGGATCCCGGCAACTGGGGCACGGACCTCGCCGGCGGCGCGCAGTTCAAATACGGGCTGCTCTGGGTCGTGGCGCTGGCCAGTTTCATGGCCTTGATTCTACAGGTCATTTCCGCGCGGCTCGGAATGGCCACTGGCAAGGACCTGGCGCAATGCAGCCGCGATTTTTATCCCCGCTGGACGCGCGCGCCGAACTGGATCACCATGGAAATCGCCGTGTGCGCCACGGACCTGGCCGAGTCTCTGGGCAGCGCCGTCGCCCTCAACCTGCTCTTCCACATCCCGATTTTGTGGGCGATTGTCATCACCGCGTTTGACGTGCTGCTGCTGCTGTCGTTGCAGGGAATGGGCATGAGAATGATTGAGGCGGTGGTCGCCGTTTTCGTGCTGACCATCGGCGTTTGCTACGCCATTGAAATTTTCATTTTCCCGCAGACCCAGCCTGTCTTCTCCGAAATGGCCGGGGCGCTCGTGCGGCCGGACCTGCATCAGGCCGGCATGTTGGTGATTGCGGTCGGCATGATTGGCGCGACCGTGATGCCGCACAACCTTTACCTGCATTCGGCCCTGGTGCAGTCGCGCAATGTCGGACGCGATGAAAACTCAATCCGCACCGCCATCAAGTTCAACACCATTGATTCCAGCGTTGCGCTGACCATCGCGTTCTTTGTCAACGCGGCGATTCTCGTGCTGGCGGCGATGGTGTTCTACGGCAAGACCAGCGTCACCGTGGCCGGCGGACAGGTCGTCGCGTTCAGTCCCGACAGCGACTGGATCCGCATTGCCTATCTGACGCTGGCGCCGTTGCTGGGCACGGTGGCCGCCAGCACATTGTTCGCCGTGGCGCTGCTCGCCAGCGGCCAGAGCAGCACCATCACCGGCACCCTGGCCGGGCAGGTGGTGTTGGAAGGTTTCATGAACTGGCGCATGCGCCCGTGGCTGCGCCGGATGATTTCGCGCCTGCTGGCCGTGATCCCGGCCATCGTGATCATCGGCATCCGTGGCAACGGCAGCATCACCGACCTCGTGAACTTGAGCCAGGTCTATCTCTGTCTCGTCCTGCCATTCGCCATGTTTCCGTTGCTGCAATTCACCTCCTCGCGTAAAATCATGGGCCAGTGGCGCAACGGCTGGTTCCTG
>JBEKJN010000233.1:0-4742 GCA_050011235.1 Verrucomicrobiota bacterium
TAATGCGTCACGCCGCGTTCGAGCGCGAACATGGTGTATTCGCGCACGTGCCAGGGCGTGTCAAAATCCGGCTCGCCGATGCCCAGGCTGATCACGTCCTTCATCGTGCTGACGATGTCGAAAAAGTCGCGGATGCCCGAGCGCGGGATGTCGCGCACCGTCGCGTTGATGCGGTTACGGAGCGACACTGAGTCTTTCTTCTGCATGGCCGGATTCCATCAACACGCCGAGGCGTTTGTAGGTTTTGAGCATGAAATGGGTGGACGTGGACAGCACGCCTTCGAGCGGGGAAAGCCGTTCGCTGACGAATGCAGCCACCTCGCGCAGGTTGCGGCCATCGATGAACAGCAACAGGTCGTAGGTGCCGCTCATGAGATACGCCGAGCGCACTTCGGGAAAACGGCTGATGCGGGCGGCGATGGTATTGAACCCGCCTTCGCGTTGGGGTGTGACCTTGACCTCGATGACGGCCGTGACCGTGTCGAGTTTGAGCTGGTCTTCATTCAGAATGGCCTGATAACCGCGGATGACACCGCTCTTTTCGTATCTGGCGATGCGCTGGTTCACCTCCACGACGGAGAGGTTCAGCATCTTGGCAATGTTTTCCCGCGACTCGATCGCGTTGGCCTGCAAAATTTTCAACAATTCATCCATAATTCACCTCGTGGTGAGATGTGCGCGGCAAAGTAGCGGCTTGCAGCGGATTGGTCGAGCGAGAAACAACCCGACGCCTACGTTATACCGCCAACCGTTTCTGAAGCATCTCCCGCCATTCGTCAATGGCCTTCGAATCCGCAAACTTCACCGCACGGGCTGCGGCTGTCCGGTAGAATTCCGTCAGGTCGGCGCCACGGAGCTTCTTGATTTGATCAATAAAGCCAAGCTCATTCAGAACCTGGTTCTCGATGACGACGGGGATTTCGCGAACCGCAAGTCCCGGTTGCACGAGTCCGAGGCCCGACCTGATCTTTCTTCCCCCCCTGAAAATCAGGTCGAACAGGTTCCCATCATATTTCCCCTCAGCATAGGCCCGCGCCGTGCTCAAAAGGAACTCGGTTGACTCGGTCCGGTCGGAAAGCTTGATGATGTCCATCCCCACCTCGCGATACACAGAAACGTCCTCGGGTCTGATGAACGGACTGCGGAGAAACTCAGCCGGTTCTGAGAGAAACGTGTATGAGCAACGCATCAGGAAGGGGTCCTGCTTGACCTCCGGGTTGCCCGTCTCCTGCGATGCGCGCCCCGAGTATTCGTAGTGTGCAACCCGCCGCGGGCAATGATCGAGGCAGGGGATGTTCGCATAAAGCTCGAGCTCACAGCGGACCGCCCGACGGATGGCGCGCAGCGAATCGAAGTCCCGGTTGATGGTGAACGGATTGAGGTTGATTACATCCACGCCGAGGTCCTCGAACTTCCTTGCGGCGGCAACCGTGTCCACTCCGGCGATCAGCGAGACGTTCAATCTGAAATCAGGAAACTCCCGTTTGACGAATTGCAGGAGGAAAGGGTGTGCGATGGTGACGCCGCTCACGCCGCAGCCCGCAAGGTATTCCAGGAAATGGGAAACCTCCCGCAACCAGCCGGGGTTTTGTTCCTGTCCGCCAAAGCTGGGGGCGTTCATAACGTAATTAAAGCGCAGGCCGAGTTGACGCGCACAGCACACATGCCGCTCAAAAACGTCCGGGTCAACCTGTGGCAGCCGGTACGCCGGGCGCCCGTGCCCGGTAATGCTGGTCCGGTGCGCTCCGTAAATCTCCGAGAAGCGCGTGTGGCTGTGCGCTCGATTGAGCGAAACCAGTTCGCTCAACAGCGCGTCGCTCCAGGACGTTGCGATCGCATACTGCAACGGTGAGAAATTTTCTGCCGGGGCCATGCCTCCATCCGGATGGGGTGCGGTGAATTTATTTTCCGCCAGGTTCATGGTTTGGACGGTATTCCCGCCTTGACCGGTGTCAATTCAAAAACCGGCGGCGTGGTCCAGGCAGAAGCGACCAGATTTCTTTTGGGTTGCCACGGAACCGCCGTGAAATAATATCACGGCCATGGACTGGCATGAACCGAAATGAATCAGAAGACAGGAATCGGCCTGGAAATTTTTGCTGCTCCAACCGAGGAACGGTGAAAGACAAGGACAATCCATGACGACGAAAACAAACAGCCCCAGAAGTGAAAAGGCCAGACCGGTCAGGCTGGCAAGCTATTTACCCGGAAACAACCTGGGGCTGCCGCCCATCAATTTTCTCACCAGACCGCTGATCGGCATCCTGGAAGGAACCGGCATTGGGCCGCAGGTCATCAGCGCCACCTTGCAGGTTTTGAAATCGGTCGAGCAGGCGATGAACCTCAAGTTTGAAGTGCGGCACGGCGGCCTGATTGGCGAAAAAGCCGTGGAGTCCTGCGGTAAATGGCTGCCCGAGGACACCATGGAATTTTGCGCTGATATTTTTCAAGTGGGAGGTGCCATCCTCAGCGGCCCCGGTGGCGGGCGCTATGTTTACGATTTGCGGCGGCGCTTCGATTTGTT
Source organism: Verrucomicrobiota bacterium (assembly GCA_050011235.1). Classification (GTDB taxonomy): domain Bacteria; phylum Verrucomicrobiota; class Verrucomicrobiia; order Limisphaerales; family UBA11358; genus UBA11358. The sequence goes on from JBEKJN010000233.1 coordinate 2,525, forward strand.
CTGCAAATTTGTTCCCGTGCAGCCCGCGCCGGAACTGGCGCACGCCGGCAGAATCGCCCCGCAGTTCCTGAAAAACGTGGACCTGCTCATCGTGCGCGATAATACCGGCGGCGTTTATCAGGGCCAGTGGGGTGACCGCGCCACGGACAAGGGCCGGTTCGCCGAACATTCGTTCAGTTACAGCGAAGCGGAAGTCCATCGGCTCATCGAAGTCGCCGGGCGCGCGGCGGCCGACCGTCGGGGCAAATTGCATATCATCGTCAAGGAAGGCGGCGTCCCCACCGTCACCGCGCTTTGGCGCGATGTCGGCGGCACAGTGGCGCGCCGGCACGGGGTCGAGGCGGCATTCATGAACGTTGACCTCGCCGCTTACGAATTGATCCAAAATCCGGCGCACTTCGACGTGATCGCCGCTCCGAATCTTTTCGGCGACATCCTGGCCGACGTTGCGGGCGTTTTGGTTTCATCGCGCGGCGTGACCTTCTCCGGCAATTTCGACGCGCACGGCCACGGCGTTTATCAAACCAACCACGGTTGCGCGCACGATCTGGCCGACACGGACACCGCCAATCCGGCCGGACAAATTCTTTCGCTGGCGATGCTGTTACGTGAAAGTTTCGGTCTGGACGAAGCCGCTGCCCTGATCGAAAAATCACTCGCCGACGTCTGGCGCGCGGGTTGGCGCACCGCCGATCTCGCCGAGCCGGGTTGCCGGATTCTGGGCACGAAAGCGATGGCCGACAAGGTTGCCGAACAGGTTCTGCGTTCGACAGAAATTTCGCAGCTTGCATGAAGCCCGTGCTGCTGCTCGTTGATTTGCAAGGCGACCACCTGGCGACACCCGAACTCCACCCGCCAGCCGATGCCGTGGTCACCCGTGCGGCGGTGTTGCTTGAGAATTGCCGCCACCGCCGCATCCCGGTCATTCATATCTGGACCACCATCTGCCGCGATAAAGGCCGGCGGTTGCCACACTGGGAACGAACGGATCGCTGGATGTGCGTCGCCGACACAAACGGACACCAGCCTCCCGCCCGGCTGCAACCGCGAGAGGGCGAATTGATCATTCATAAAACCGGCTTTAACGCGTTTGCCGACGCAACGCTGGATGCCGCGCTCCGGCGGATGAATTGCGACGCGGTGATTCTCGCGGGTGTTCATCTCCACACCTGTGTTCGCGCCGCTGCTGCTGAAAGCCTTGAACGCGGCCTGGAGGTTTTCGTTGCCGAAGACGCCGTCGGCAGCAACGACCCGGTTCACGCCGCCGCCGTCCGCCGCTGGCTGGCGGAACGCTGTGTTCAATTTGAACCGGTGAACGCGGTGCTGTCGCGATTGGATGGAAACGGGTTGTCAAAATTGCTCCATCGCTCGCCGCGCGAAATGGAAAAAGTATTATTCGAAGTCCCGATTGCCGATGCGGATGAAATTGCGGCGGCGACCGCGGCGGCAAAAAACGCGTGGACAAATTGGCGGCGACGCCCGCCGTCGTCGCGCCAACCATTGCTCGGAAAAGTTGCGGGACAATTGGACGCCGCCGCGCCAAAACTCGCGCGGCAAATGGCCATTGATATCGGCAAACCGCTTTCGCACGGTCTTGAGGAAGTCCGTCGCGCGGCGGGAAACATCCGCGACGTGATTCGCCGGGCCGCGAACTTTGAACTGCAAACCCGCGAGGCCGCCGGCATGGTGCGTCATCAACCGCTCGGTGCCGTCGCCATCATTTCGCCGTGGAACAACCCGGTGGCAATCCCCGTGGGCAAAATCGTACCAGCGCTGATTTACGGCAATACCGTCGTCTGGAAACCAGCGCCCGCCGCCACGAAAATTTCGCGCGCCGTTTTGCAATTGCTGCGCGACTCCGGCGTGCCGCGCGACGCGGTTCGTTTGTTGCCCGGTGACCACACGACCGCGCAACGGCTCGCGGCGGATGAACGGGTTGACGCCGTAACGTTCACGGGCTCGGCGGCGGCCGGTTACGCGATCCAGGAAATTTGCGCGCGCCGCTTCGTCCCATTGCAGGCCGAACTCAGCGGCAACAATGCGGCAATTGTCTGGGATGACGCCGATCTGCCGCAAGCCGCCGCGCAAGTCGCCTGGGGCGCCTTTGGTTTTGCCGGGCAACGCTGCACGGCCAATCGCCGTGTGATTGTAAGCGCGCCGCTCTTTGAAAATTTTCTGCGCGAATTGAAGATCGCCGCCGAAAAACTGGTCTGGGGCG
>JBEKJN010000234.1:0-4729 GCA_050011235.1 Verrucomicrobiota bacterium
CGCCGCCGTCGGACCGTACAACCACGCCGTGCGCGTCGGCGACCTCCTGTTCTGCGCCGGGCAAATCCCGATTGATCCCGCCACGGGCAATCTGATTTCCGGCGACATCAAAACGCAAACTGAGCGCGTGCTGCAAAACGTCAAGGCCATCCTGGACGACCAGAAGCTGACGTTCGCCAACGTCGTAAAGTCCACGGTGTTTTTGACAAACCTCGCCGACTTCGCCGGGATGAACGAGATTTACTCGAAGCATTTCACGGGCGATTTTCCGGCGCGTTCGACGATTCAGGTCGCCGCGCTGCCCAAAGGCGCGAATGTGGAAATCGAGGTCGTGGCGCATTTTTAAAAGTAGGAGACGACGTGAGGAGTCTCTAAATTTGAGCCTCGTTACCTCGGCTCCTACAAAAATCCAAGATGAAAAAAACATGGCGCGAAAAACTGGCGGATGACAAAGGCCTGCCGAAGGTCTGCGAAGTCACCGGCAAGATGACCGAGCGCTGGGGCAGGGGCACGTTTGTCATTCCCGCGCCGCTGGAAGTGCACGCGCTGATGAAGCAGGTGCCCAAGGGCCGCGTCGTCACCATCAACGAACTCCGCCATGCGCTCGCCAAAAAGCACAAGACGGATTTTGCCTGCCCCATCACGACCGGGATTTTTTCCTGGATTGCCGCCCACGCCGCTGCTGAAGCCGAAGCCGAAGGCGCCAAACGCATCACGCCTTACTGGCGCACGCTCAAAACCGGCGGTGAATTGAATCCCAAATATCCCGGCAGCGTTGAAAACATTTCAAAACACTTGCGTGCTGAGGGACATAAAATCGTTTCCAAAGGGAGGCGGACGGTCATGATTGATTACGAGAAAAAACTGTTCAACAAGCTCCGATGAACCATGTCTAACGGAGCTTATTTATTTATCGGTCTGGTCATTGGGAGCGGATTGGGCCTGCTCATCGGCTGGCTGCTCGGTCGCAGTCGTGGGCAGATTACACCGGCGGATTCGCGGTTGGAGAATGATCTTCAACAGCGACTAGCGCAACGTGAAGCGGAACAGCGGACATTGCAGGAACAATTGCTCGCGCTCAACCAGCGCAACGGTGAGTTGGGCGCGGAGCTGAAATCGCTCAACGAGCGGTTGACGACGGAGCGGCAGCAGCTCGAAACCATCCAGGAAAAATTTCGCAAGGAGTTCGAGGCGGTCTCGAACAAGTTGATCCTGGACAACGCGAGCCGCTTTAACCAGCAATCCACGGAGAGTCTCGGCAAATTGCTCACACCGTTGAAAGAGACGCTCGGCGAATTCAAGACGAGCCTCGACACTACGCGCAGGGAAACAGCCACGCACAGCGCGCTGCTTAAGGAACAGATCAGCCGCATTGGCACAGAGGCGGCGAATCTTTCCAAGGCGCTCAAGGGTGACGTGAAAGTGCTGGGCAACTGGGGCGAGAATATGCTCGACCAGATTCTCGAAAAGTCCGGGTTGCAGAAGGATATTCACTATTACCGACAACGCGGCGCGAAGGATGCCGAGGGCGACCAGCGGTTTCTGGACGTGATTGTGGAATTGCCGGAGAAACGCAATCTGGTGATTGATTCCAAAGTTTCGCTGCGCGCCTACGAGGAATCCGTGAATGCGCCCGACGATTCAGCCAAGCTCGCCGGTCTTGACCGGCACGTCGAGGCGTTGCGCAAACATTTCCGTGACCTCGGCGCGAAGCGTTATCAGGACATCCACGACATCTATACGCCGGATTTCGTGCTGATGTATGTGCCCATCGAAGCGGCGTTTTTCGTGGCCATCGCGCGCGAGCCGGGATTGTTCGCCGAGGCGTTGGATCACAACGTCGTGCTCATCACCAATTCAACTTTGCTAGCCACCCTCCGCACCGTCGCGCACGTCTGGCGGCTGGCCGACCAGCAAAAACACGTCCTCGAAATCGCTGACCGCGGTGGTAAACTTTACGACAAGTTCGTCGGTTTCGTGGAAGACCTGCAAACCGTGGGCGATGCGCTCGGCAAGGCGCGCAAAGCGTGGGAAGACGCCTCGACCAAACTTCACACCGGCTCGGGAAACCTCGTCAGTCAAACGGAGAAGTTAAAACAGTTGGGCGCAAAGGCCGCCAAGTCGCTCCCGAACGCGCTGCTCGAACAGGCAAGTGAAGAAACACCGCTAACCGATTCGACATTGCGTTTGCCGCCGGAATGATTTCTGGCATGTTGTGGCTCATGCGCAAGCTATCGCTTTTCGTTTTCGCACTCGCCTTCTCCTTCGTTTCATCCGCCCGCGAAAGCACACTATTGGATTCAGACTGGCGGTTCAAATCGGGCGACATCACGAATGCGGAAACGGTCAACCTTGGTGACGGCGACTGGCAAACCGTCTCCCTTCCGCACAACTGGGGCTGGGAACAGGCGCAACAGGGAAAGGATTATTACCGCGGGCCGGGCTGGTATCGGCGCGTACTGGACCTCAAGCCGGAAGCCGGCAAACGATATTTTTTGCGGTTCGAAGCCGCGAGTCTGGTCGCTGATGTTTATGTGAATGGCAACTTTCTCGGAGAACATCGCGGTGGGTTCGGCGCGTTCTGTTTTGAAATCACCAGGTATCTGTCCGCGAGCGGCACGAATGTGATTGCCGTGCGCGTGAGCAATTCCTGGGAACCGGACATCGCGCCGTTGAGCGGCGATTTTTCCGTCTATGGCGGCATCTACCGTCCGGTGCATTTGATTGAAACGGCGGCGGAAAATTTCACGCTCACCGGCCACGGCTCGCCCGGCGTCGCGTGGTTGTAAACGAGCGTCACAGAAACGCAGGCGGTGATTGACGTGACGGCGCAAATCTCCAATGGCACCAAGCAAAAGCGCCCCTTGATGCTCGTCGCAAGCGTTATTGACGCCGACGGAAATCAGGTCTCCGACAGCAGGCAACAAATCAACCTGGCACCCAATGTGACCGCGCCGTACTGGCTGCGCTTGAGCGTGTTGCATCCGCATTTGTGGAACGGACGCCAAGATCCGTATCTTTACAAGGCCGTCATCGAGTTGCGCTCCGGAGACAGCGTGGTGGATTCGGTCGTGCAACCGCTCGGTTTGCGATTTTATTCCGTTGACCCGGACAAGGGATTTTTCCTGAACGGCAAGCCTTACCATTTGCACGGCGTCAATCGGCATCAGGACCGATTCAACAAAGGCTGGGCAATTTCCGAAGCGGACATGGACGAGGACATGCGGCTCATCAAGGAAATCGGCGCGACGGTCGTCCGCTGCGCGCATTACCAGCACAGTGATTATTTTTACAGCCTGTGCGACAAGGCGGGTATTCTCGTCTGGGCGGAAATCCCGCAAGTGAATGAAATCAACGCGTCGGAGCAGTTTGAAGAAACCTCGCGCTACCAGTTGCTCGATTTGATCCGGCAAAACATCAATCACCCTTCGATTTTCGCCTGGAGTTTGTTCAACGAAGTCGCGCTTAGGGATACTTCCGACCCGCACCGTGAGTTGCAGGACATGAACAATGTCGCGCACAGCGAAGACCCGACGCGCCCGACGATCGCGGCCACCACGGTTGCTAAATTTCCGCAAATGAACAAAATTCCCGACCTGCTGGGCTGGTATTCCAGCGGCGGCTCGATGGCCGGATTCGGCATATTGCTGGACAACCATCGTTACGACAGCCGGCACGGCGGCTTTTGCGTGAGCGAATACGGCGCGGGTGCGAACGTGGAACAGCACGAACAAAATCCGAAACAACCACGCACCGACGGCCAGTGGCATCCCGAAGAATGGCAGGCGACGGTGCATGAAGCGGTGTGGCCGATCTTGAAGTCGAAGCCGTATCTCTGGGCCACGTTTGTCTGGAACATGTTCGACTTTGCCGTCAGCACGCGCCATGAAGGCGGCATTCCCGGTCGTAACGACAAGGGTCTGGTGACTTACGACCGCCAGACGAAAAAGGACGCGTTTTATTTTTACAAAGCGAGCTGGTCGGATGAACCGGTACTATACATCACCGACCGCCGGTTCACCGAACGCACGAACTCGGTGACGGACGTAAAAATTTATTCCAACTCCCGGGAAGTGGAATTGCTGATGAATGGCATATCGCAGGGAAAAAACGCGGATGGAACCAATTGTGTGTTTATTTGGAAGAACGTTCAATTAGCGCCAGGCGAAAACCATGTCGAAGCCAAGGCGGAGCGCGACACACAAAAATTGAGCGACAGTTGTGTGTGGACGTTAAAATGAACCGCGGATTATGCGGATTGTGCTGACTTCAAAGGCTGAAAATAAAAAAGCCGGAGTAGATTCTCCGGCTTTTTTTTGAAAAACTGGCGGCTACCTACTCTCGCGGAAGCTATACAACCACTACCATCGGCAAGACTGTGTTTGACGGCCGAGTTCGGAATGGGATCGGGTCGGACCACAGCTTTATGGCCACCAAGAAACGGAAGTCAGAAGGCAGCTGCGGGAAGCTCGAATTTCCAATCCGAACTCCGCCCTGATTTTCTGACTAAATTTAAAAGAACAAACCGGATTAAACCGGGATTCTCTGAAAACTGCACACAGGATTACCGAACACTTACATTTCGTGAGTTTTAAATCGCAATCTTTCTCTTCAAAGAAGAAAAAGAAAAGCGATCAAGCCGCACGACCGATTAGTACCAGTCGGCTAAACGTCTTACAACGCTTACACCTCTGGCCTATCAAACGGGTGGTCTGCCCGTGGTCTTTAG
>JBEKJN010000235.1:0-4707 GCA_050011235.1 Verrucomicrobiota bacterium
AGATTTACGATTGACGATTGACGAGATGAATCTGGAACGAAGAGCGATTCGTAAATGAAATCAGCGTTTTCGGCGTTTCTTGGGTTGCGGGCGGACCAATTCGACCGGCTCCGGCATTTCCCAGCCCATTTTATCCTCGATGATTTCGCGCAAGGCAATGTCCGCCGCGCCGAGATTCGCTATGTCAGTCACCAGCGGCCGGCTCAAGCCGCCGCCGCCGGAATTGAGCTGGCGCACGCGCCGCGAAATGAGGTTGACGAGGACGTTCGGGTTGCCAACTTTTTCAGCGGCCTTTTTGCAGAGTTCAGCGTTCACAATTCGTTTTGACAAACAGAGCCAGAAATACTAATCGTCACCGCCCCCACATGCAATAAGAAAATTCAACCGCTTTGCAAAGTCAGTCCTTAGCCATGTGAAGAGAGGCTGCACTTGCGGGTGAAGTTTTTTCGTGGAGTTTGAACACGGAGTGCGCAACGGCGTCTGTTTCACATGCCTGTACTACGCAAACGTTCGCCCAAACTGCGTTTCGAGTTCGTCCCTGCCCGCAAGCACAGCACGCTGGGCGGTCTGCCCGCCCGCGAAGCTCTCGCCCAACAGTTCGGCCTTTGGGAAAAACTCCGCGCGCTCCCCGGCTTGGACCCGCGCACCCGCACCACGCACGGCTACAGTCCCGAACTGGTCGTCGCCCAATTGCTCTACTGTTTCTGCACCGGCGGGGCCAGTCTCGCCGACGCCGAGCGTTTGAACGCCGAACCGCTGGTACGCCAACTGGCCCGCGTCGAACACTTCGCCGACCAGACCCAACTGGGCGAATGGCTGCGCAAACAATCCGACGCCTCCATCGCCGCGCTCTGGCAACTCATCCGCCAATTTATTCAATGGGGGATCGCCCGCGCCGACGCCGCCCGCTGGACTTACGCCGGGCGTGCCGAAGTGTTCTTCGACGACACCCAGATCGAAGTGTTCGGCCCGAGCTTCGAAGGCGCCAAGCTCAATTACAACGGCGACCGAGCCCTCTCCTGGCAGACGCTCTGGTTGGGCCCGTTCTTGACCGACGGCGATCTGGGATCGCCCGGCAATGTGAGCGCCGCCTTGCCGCAGAGGCTCCAACGCAACCAACCATTATGGGCGGAGCGGGAGAGTGATTTCCTGGCCGACAGCGGCTCCAGCAGCGCCGACTATCTCCAGGCCATTGCTGGCGCCGGCTTCACCCACTGGAGCGTCAGTTGCAACAAGTGGACGAGCGTGCCCGAACGCACAGCGGCGGCTTTGCCGGAGAACGTCTGGTCACCTGCCGTCAAAACCCTTTGGGGCGACGGCACCGGGATCACCGAACAACACACCCGCATCCGCCACACGCCGCAAGACAGTCCATTCATCTTCCCACTGGCCGTGGCCCGCTGGAAGAAGGACGGTGAAATGTTCTGGCGTTATGCCTTTGTCGCCTGCGACGAGCGGCGCACCGACGCGCCGGCGATTTTGTCGCGCCACCGGTTGAAGGGCGGGAAGGAACAGTTGTTCAAGGAAGTGCTGCGGGGATTGGATTTGCACCATCCGCCCTGTGAAAGTTTGGTGGCCAACCGGATGTTCTACGCCATCGCGGCGCTGGCCTGCAATTTGATGGCGGCAGTGAAACTCTTGTGCCTGCCCGACGAGTGTCAAAGCTGGACGGTGGCGACGCTCTTGCGGCAGATGGTGCGGCTGCCCGCGGTGCTGGTCAACCACGCGCGCCGACTCGTGGCGCGGGTGGAGGTGCCACCGGCTTGGATGACGTGGTGGCAGAACTGGGAACAACGCTGGTGGCCGGGTGTCGCGGTGGAACGACCGTCAGGCTGAAGCCGGCACTTCACCTCTGAATTAAGCCGCCAACGCATCGAACCGACTGGTTCGCTGCGGAGCCATTTTCGCTTCCAGCCCAACTCACCATTTTCAACCCGCCTTTCTCTCCGCCAGCCTCTTTCCAGAGCCAGTTGCGGGGCTTCTCTGCCCAATCCGGCAAACCATGATGAAAAGATCGTCACGAAAATCATCCCCAACGCTGCTCAACTGTCCTAGCTAAGGATTCGGGTGCAATGAGTTTGTGTCGTGCCGGGCGCGATTGCCAGCCGCGCCTTGAATCAGGAAAAAAATTCCGGCCAAGTGGTCGCGGAAAAAACTGGCATTTCTCCAAAAAAGGCGGAGAAGTATGGGAAGGATTTTTATGAACTACAAACTTCTCGGCAAATCCGGCTTGCGCGTTTCTGAACTGTGTCTCGGCGCGATGACCTTCGGCGAAGACTTTGGTTGGGGCGCGAGCAAGGACGAATCCAAGGCCATCTTCGACGCTTTCGCCTCGGCGGGCGGCAATTTCATTGACACCGCCGACGGTTACACCAAAGGCACCAGCGAAAAATTCGTCGGTGAATTTATCCGCGGCCAGCGCGAACATTTCGTCATCGCCACCAAGTATTCCTTCAACTCGCATCCGGGCGACCCGAACGCCGGCGGCAACCATCGCAAGCACATGACCGAGGCGTTGCACGGTTCGCTCCAGCGGCTCGGCACGGATTACGTTGACCTTTACTGGATGCACGCGTGGGACGAACTGACGCCGGTCGAGGAAGTCATGCGCGCGCTCGACGACCTGGTGCGCGCGGGCAAGGTGCTTTACGTGGGCGTCTCCGACGCGCCGGCCTGGTGGATTGCGCGCGCGAACACGCTGGCCGAGTTGCGCGGCTGGACGCCGTTCATTGGCTTGCAAATCGAATACAATCTCATCGAACGCACGCCCGAACGTGAACTGTTGCCGATGGCCGACGCGCTGGGTCTGAGCGTCACCGCGTGGTCGCCGCTCGCCAGCGGCTGGCTCACCGGCAAATACGCGGGGAAATCAAAGGAAGTCAAGCGGCTCGACCAGACGCCGGCGTTTGTGAATCGCAACGCGCGCAACATTGCGATCGCGGCGACGGTCGTCAAAGTTGCGCGGGCCGCCGGCAAAACACCCGCGCAGGTCGCGCTCAACTGGCTGCGGGCGCGGCGCGGCATGATTCCCATTCTCGGCGCGCGCAAACTGTCGCAGTTCGATGACAACCTGAATTGCCTCAGGTGGTCGCTGAATGCAAAACAACTTGCGCAGTTGGACGAAGTCAGCCGCATCGAGCTGGGCTTTCCGACGGATTTTCTGCGGCTGAAGGGGGTGCATGAATTCCTCCACGGCGGCACGTTTGAACGCATCGAACGCCGCGCGTAGGGGAATACGAACGACGAGACGGTTCGCGAAACGGGGCAGGGATCTGTGTTAAACCGACACTGTGTTAAACCGGCTCTTTACACGCTGGCAGCGTGGTCATAATCTCGCCGCATGTCCCATGCTGCTTTATTCCTGAAGCGTTTTTCATTTAATCCAATGCTCGCGTGTATTCTGGGCGCGCTGCTGTTAACCGGTTGCGGGATGCCTTCCGACAACGCAAAAAATCAGTCCCAGGCGGCCACCAATTCCGCACCGGTGGCCAGCCCCGGACCCGGTGAGAAGGTTTGCTTTGCCTGCGACGGAACCGGCATGGTGAAATGTCCCGCGCCCGGATGTGTTAACGGTCAGGCGGATTGTCCCGGATCTTGTCTCAAACTGTCCCGCGGCACTTGGATTCACATGAATGTGCCCGGACACGGTCCGAACGAATTATGGCAGAAATATCCGGATCTCGATGGCCGGGGAGGATATTATGCCTTCAGCCAGAACCATCTCGGCGAGACCATCGTCTACCAGAACGGCAGGGCCGTAAGCACCGGCAGATGCAAGATTTGCGGCGGTACCGGCAAGGTCAGGTGCGAGGTCTGCAAGGGAACGGGCAAAGTTGTTTGCCCGATTTGCGACGGGAAAAAGTTCATCCCGGTTGCCTGGACTCCCACAGACAATCCGTATTTCAACAGCCAGCCCGATGTGATCCGGCTTACGGACGGACAGGTGATATTGGGCCGGGTGGCGGGGGTGGATGGCGATGATAAAATTATCGTCACGCGGGACAAAAAAGTCCTGCACGTAAAGGCATCAGACATACTGCCCAAATCGGGGACAAATTCTCCCGCGTTACAAACTTCGCCGTCAATCTGAGATCGTCAGGTAAGCGATAGCCGGCGACCACAGTCATCGGCAGTCAAGGCTTGTCATCCGCGCCGGACAGCAGGAAGCTCAAAAACATGACCACGGAACTGGTGCGTCCTGCCCGGCGATTTAATTGGAGCAAAGTGCGGTGGCTGATTTATCTCGCCATTCTCCTTGGTATTGTTGCTTGGAAATATGTTCCGCGCCCGTGGAAACCGGCACGGACCATCGAAACGCAGCACTACATCATTGCCTCTACCGCTTCGCAGACGCAGACCGAGGAAGTCGGACGGGTCGTGGAACTGCTTTACAACGCCTATTCCAATCGCTTCGGTTCCCTGCCGACATACCGGCACGAACATCCCAAGTTGAAGCTGCTGCTTTACAGGGATCGCCGGGAATTTCGCTGGGTGAACCCGGACCTGGGTTGGGCGGAAGCGTTTTACCGCACGCCCTACTGCCGAGCCTATTATTCGGCCGATGAGGTGAATCCCTACCATTGGATGCTCCACGAAGCGACGCACCAGTTGAACCGCGAAGTGGCCCAGTTGAACCTCGCCAAGTGGCTGGAGGAAGGGACCGCCGAATACTTTTCGACCAGTCGCATTCAGGACGGCCAACTTGCG
>JBEKJN010000236.1:0-4656 GCA_050011235.1 Verrucomicrobiota bacterium
AACCGGTCGTGCATCAGCACCACGTCGGCCTGTTCGAGCGCGGCGTCAGAACCGCGCGCCCCCATTGCCACGCCGATGTGCGCCGCCGCCAGACTCGGCGCGTCGTTCACGCCGTCACCGATCATTGCCACCTTTTTGCCCTGTTCGCTTAATTCGCGGATGGCCGCGACTTTCTGGTCCGGCTTCAATTCGGCGCGCACGTCATCCAATTTCAGTTCGGTGCGCAAATGTTCGGCGGCGGCCTTGCGGTCACCGGTCAAAACGACGCTGCGCAAACCTTCGTCGCGCAATTCTTCCACGACCGCCGCAGACTGGGGACGGATGTCGTCGCGCAAAATGACACGGCCCACCAAATCGCCCGCCTCAATCCAGATCTCGGAAAACCCGGCGTCGGTTGCAGGCACGCGCGCGAGCACGCCCGCATGACGGCCGTGCTCGAACCAGTCGCGCCCGCCAAGCGAACAAACGCTGCCGTTCCATTGCGCGCGCAAACCGTGGCCGGTGACCGATTCGAAATCCTCGAACTCAACCGGCGCGATTTTCTGCTGCTTCCCGTGGCGCGTGATGGCACGGGCGAGCGGGTGCGTGGAAAGTTTTTCGAGCGAGTAAGCCAGCCGCGCGATTTCGCTTTCGCGACCGGGCGGGAAGCTTTCAACGTTTTCGACGCGCAATTCGCCGGTGGTGAGCGTGCCGGTCTTGTCGAGGGCGACGACGTTGATCTCGGCGAGCTTTTCCACCGCCGCGCCGCCGCGGAACAGGATGCCGTGACGCGCGCCCCAGGCGATGGCCGCCAGCACCGCCGACGGAATGGAAAGCACCAGTGCGCACGGCGAGGAGACAACGAGCAGCGTTATCGCGCGGTAAAATGCGCTTTGCGATTCGACGGCGGACTTGAACGGCGCGAGTTGGAAGCCAAGCCACCAGACAAAAAACATCGCAAACGAAAGCCCGATGACGAGGTAGGTGTAAATGGTGCTGAATTTGTCGGTGAACTGCTGCGCGGGCGCCTTGCTTTGTTGGGCTTCCTTGATGAGCGTGATGATTTTTTGCAGCGAACTTTCGGCCGCGGGCCGCGTGACGATGACTTCGACCGCGCCCCAAAGATTGATGGTGCCGGCAAGCGCGGTATCACCGACGTTTTTGTTGGCAGGCGTGGCTTCGCCGGTGAGATTCGATTCGTCGGCGGCGCTGCTGCCTTTGGCGATTTCGCCGTCCACGGGAAATTGCGCGCCGGGTTTGATGAGCAGGCGCATTCCGGGTTTGAGTTGTTCAACTTTGACTTCGCGTTCGTTGCCCTGGGCATCCAGCGCGGTGGCGACTTTCGGCGCTTCACGGAAGAGCGAGCGGATTTCTTTTTGCGTCCGGCCCAACGCAAAATGTTCGAGCGCACCGGAAAGCGAGAAGAGGAACAACAGCGTCGCGCCTTCGCCCCAGGCGCCGATGCTCGCCGCGCCCGCAGCCACCACCAGCATGAGAAAATGCACGTCAATCGTGCGTTTCTGGAACCGTTCCCAAACTTCCCGCGCCGGATAAAAACCGCCCGCGAGATACGCCGCCGCATAGGCAAAAAGCTTGAACGACGCGGGCGAAAAAAATCCGGCCAGCCCGAAAACGCCGCAGAGGACCGCAGCGGCGAGCTGCGGTTTCCATTCGTCAATCGCTTCGATGTGCTCAAGGAACTCGACATCGCGCGGGACGACCTTGGGAAACGGGATGTCGCGCCAACGCCAGAATTTCGGCGCGGTGGGACAGGTGATGCGCGCGATGGTCGTGCTGTCGCCGTCGTGTTTGATGGTGATGCGCTGCCGTTCCAGGTTGGACAGCGGCATCTCGCAGCTCCAGCAATCGTCCTCGCCCGCGAGCAGGCGGCAATGGCGTTCGGCGGGAGTGGATTGCGCGGCCTCAAATTCAACGCGGATACGTTCCGCGAGTTTGCCGACGTCGGCCCGTCCCAAGGTGGCGACGAAAATCTTCTGGTGCGCGCGGTCAATCGTCACGGCCTCGAGCGTCGGTTCCTCGGCCAGCGTGTCGGCCACCGAGCGCGCGAGACAACGCGCGTTTTCGTCGCGGTGCATGCCGCCGGCGGCGGGTGGCGAACTCATACGATTTATTTGTAACACATCCCCGGGCGCGCGGCGATGCCAAAACCGCCTGAATTCTTTCAATTTCAATTTTTAGGACTGTCCAAACCGGCAAGTCTATGGCAAGCTGCGCGCCGGTATTGGAAAAAACGAGAAAGGAAAGAACATCGCGGTATGACGAGCAAAATGCAGAACGTCCCAAATACAACCAATCAAAATCTCATTGCGTGGGTGAAGCAAATGGCCGACCTCTGCCAACCGGAACACATTCACTGGTGCGACGGTTCGGCGGAGGAAAACCAGATGTTGTGCGATTTGATGGTCAAGAGCGGCACGTTCGTAAAGCTCGACGAAAAGAAACGCCCCGGTTCCTATCTTGCCCGCTCGCATTACAACGACGTGGCGCGTGTGGAGGACCGCACTTTCATCTGCTCAAAGACGAAGGACGAAGCCGGCCCCACGAACCAATGGGCCGATCCGGCGGAGATGAAGCAGAAGTTGCTCGGCCTTTTCAAGGGCTCCATGAAAGGCCGCACGATGTATGTCATTCCCTTTGCGATGGGACCGCTCGGTTCGCCGATTTGCAAAATCGGCATTGAAATTTCCGATTCGCCTTACGTGGTAGCGAGCATGCGCATCATGACACGCATGGGCCAGGCCGTGCTCGACAAACTTGGCGCCAACGGCGCGTTCATTCCCTGCCTGCATTCGGTCGGCGCGCCGCTGCCACCGGGTCAAAAGGACGTCTCCTGGCCGTGCGAACCCGACCCGCAGAAAAAATTTATCGTTCATTTTCCCGACGAGCCTTCGATCTGGTCTTTCGGCTCCGGTTACGGTGGCAACGCGCTGCTCGGGAAAAAATGCCTGGCCTTGCGCATCGCGTCCGTCATTGCCAAAAAGGAGGGCTGGATGGCGGAACACATGCTCATCTTTTGCCTGATTTCGCCAAAAGGGAAACGGCACTGCATCGCCGGCGCGTTCCCGAGCGCCTGCGGCAAGACCAATCTCGCCATGATGCAACCCACGGTGCCCGGTTGGAAGGTCACCTGCCTTGGCGATGACATCGCCTGGATTCGGATTGGCGAGGATGGACGGCTTTACGCCATAAACCCGGAGGCCGGTTTTTTTGGTGTTTGCCCCGGCACTTCGATGCAGTCGAACCCGAACGCGGTCACCACCTTTGCCAAGAACAGTTTTTTTACCAACGTCGCGCTCACGCCGGAGGACGATGTATGGTGGGAAGATTCCGGCATTCCCGTGCCGGCAAAGGCGATTGATTGGGAAGGTGAGAAATGGACGCCGGCTTCCGGCCGCAAGGCCGCGCACCCGAACTCGCGTTTCACCGCGCCGGCGTCGCAATGTCCGGTAATGGATCCCGACTGGCAAAATCCCGAAGGCGTGCCGCTTTCGGCCATTCTCTTCGGCGGACGCCGTCCGAACACGATTCCGCTGGTGAACGAAGCCTTCGATTGGGAACACGGCGTGTTCCTGGGTTCGGCGTGCGCTTCGGAAACCACCACCGCCGCGCTCGGCCGGACCGGCGTGTTGCGCCGTGATCCGTTCGCCATGCTGCCGTTTTGCGGTTACCACATGGGCGATTACTTTGCGCACTGGCTTTCGTTCGCCCAACGCACCGACCGCCGCAAGCTGCCGAAAATTTTCTTCGTCAACTGGTTCCGCAAGAACGACGCCGGCAAATGGCTCTGGCCCGGCTACGGCGAGAACAGCCGCGTGCTCAAATGGATTTGTGAACGCGTTGAAGGCACGGGCAAGGCGCAAAAGACCCCGATTGGAAACCTGCCGACGCCGGATGCGCTCGACTTGTCGGGGCTGGACCTTCCCGCCGACAATCTCCGGCACCTGCTTGAGGTGGACCTCGCCGGCTGGAAAAAGGAAGTCGAAGACATCACCGCGAGCTATGCGCGGTTTGGCGGCAAACTGCCGAAGACGTTGACCGATCAACTCGACGGCTTGCGGAAACGGCTTGGCTAGGATTATTTTCCCGGCATAGCAAAACCATTTTTTAAACAAACCATCAACCAACCCGCAGACCATGAAAAATTATCCACGAATTCTTGCGTTCACCGTCCTGTGCCTGAGTCTTGTCTCCGCGCACGCGCAATTTGGCCCCGCGCCGGGCGGACCCAATTTGGGCGGCCCCATGGGCAAACTATTCGGGAACAACCAGGCCTTTTCCGCTGCATTGGAAGTCCAAAACGCCGACAGCTCCGGCAACACCATCACCATGCCCGGCAAATTCAGTTTCGACGCGGGCAAATCGCGGTTCGAGATCAACATGGCCAATGTGCAGGGCAAACAGATGCCGCCCGATGCCGCCGCGCAAATGAAATCCATGGGACTGGATCAGATGGTGATGGTCGCGCGCCCGGACAAAAAAGTTGCCTATCTCATTTATCCGGGAATGCAAAGCTACGTTGAAACCGACCTGACCGAAGCGGAATCTGCCGCGACCAACGGCGATTACAAGGTGGAAACCACCGAGCTGGGCAACGAAACCGTGGACGGCCATCCTTGCGTGAAAAACAAGGTCGTCGTCACTGACAAGGACGGAGGC
>JBEKJN010000237.1:0-4626 GCA_050011235.1 Verrucomicrobiota bacterium
CCGAACTCGTGAAATCCGCCACGAGCAAGGGCAAAAAGCGCGAATTGCTGACGCCGACGACGTTCAGCCTGATTCATGCGACGGACTTTGCCGACCGTTACGAACGGCACCTGCTCCCGCTGCTTCGCGCGGGCTACGTCGTGCTTTGCGACCGTTACGTTTTCACGGCGTTTGCACGCGACGTGGTGCGCGGCTGCCCGCCCGAATGGGTGCGCGGCATTTACAATTTCGCCGCGCAGCCCGACCTCACGTTTTTCTTCAAGGCGGATTTGGAGGTGTCGCTCAACCGCATCCTCGAAGGCCGGCCCAAGTTGAAGTTTTTCGAAGCGGGCATGGACTTGCGGTTGTCGAGCGATCCCTATGAAAGCTTCCGCATCTTTCAGGGCCGCATATTGGAGCAATACATGGCGATGAGCGCGGAATTCAATTTCGTGGTGACGGACGCCAATCAAAATGTGGAAACGCAGCAGGTTGCCGTGCGCAAACTGGTCAGGGAGCGGATTGACCTGGAACGTTTCCGACGCCGCAGCCCGCTGCCGTTGCCGCCATCCATACAGCGAACCAACAAGGTCGAGGAAATGGAGGAGGATTCGGCCGCATGAAAACGAACGTTGTCACGCCAGCCGCCAGGCGAACCAACCCTCGCCGCTTTTACGGCCATGGCATTCCCCATGTCCGGCTGGAAGACCTGGCAGGCAAATTGATCGTGGTCGAGGGCGCGGACGGTTCTGGCCGCTCGACGCAAATCGCGCGGCTGGTGGACTGGCTGGAAACCAGCGGCCACGCCACGGTGCAGGTCGGCCTCAAACGCTCCACACTCGTCAGCGCCGAGCTCGACAAGGCGCAGGAAGGAAACATTTTGAGCCGGACGACGCTGTGTTTGTTCTACGCGACGGACTTCGCCGACCAGTTGGAAAACATCATTTTGCCGGCACTCAAGGGCGGACTCATTGTGCTGGCCGATCGCTACATTTATACGCTCATGGCGCGCGACATGGTGCGCGGCATGGACGAAGCGTGGCTGAAAAATATTTACGGCATCGCGCTCGAACCGGATGCGGTTTTTTATCTCGAAGTCGAGGCCGAGGAACTGGTACAGCGCAACCTTTCCAAAAAGGCGGCGCTGGATTACTGGGAAAGTGGCATGGACCTCGGCCTGTCGCGCGACATGTTTGACAGCTTCTTAAAATACCAGATGAACATGCAGACCGTGTTCCGCAAATTGCAGAAGACCTACGGTTTCACCATCGTGGACGGCAACCGCTCCGTGGAGACAATCACGAAGACGCTGTGGGATAAAATCCGCGCGTTGCTCGCGGAGAAATAGAAACCCTCAAGCGCCCGGCGGTGGCGTATCGGGAGGCGCGTCTGGCGGCACACTGGCCGGCGGCAGGGCCGAAGGGACATTCGTGGGCGCCGGCAGCCGGCGCGGCGAGAATTGTTTCATCAATTCTTCAAACTGCTTCCTTTGCTCCGGCGTCAACACGGCGCGAATGCGCTGGTGCACATCCTGCATGACCCCGCGGAACTGCGGCGAGACGAGTTTCCAAAGATCGCGATTGCGCTCCTGGCCGTCGGCGATGATTTTCCCGATTTTTTCGCGCTGTTCCGGCGTCAGTTGCAAAGCCGTATTTAGTTGTTCGACGAACTGCTCGTTCAGTATTTGCGGGCGCGGCCCGGCGAATGGGCGGCGGATTTCCGGATACGCGTGTTCGATGTAATTGACGAGCAAACCGCCCGTCACCACGCCACAACCAAAAATCACTGCGGTGGCCAGAATGATCTTCCAGGAATTCACTGTGCTTGGTCGTTTTGATCCACTGAAGCCAGCAGCGTGTTCTCAAAATTCTGTGCGAGGTCGGCGGAATTGGATGAGGCTGTCGAATTGAAGAAGGCCCATGCGCCGAGCAAAAACGCAACCGCCACGCAGGAAGCGGCCGCCGCCTGCCAAAGCCCGCGCGTCCATAAAACCCACCTGTCCGCCACGGGGCGCGACGCCAGCAACGCCATCACGCGCTTTTCAAAAGCGTAAGGCACGCGGTCGTCCAGCACATTGGCGCGGGCGGCGGCGAGCAGTTTCTTTTGCAGTTCGGCGATGTTCACACAGACCCGATTAAGCAGACGGGTGGTCGTGGCACCGGGTTACAGATACTTGCCCATTGCCATTTTCGTCAGAATTTTTCGCATCTCCGCGCGCGCCCGGAACGCGC
Source organism: Verrucomicrobiota bacterium (assembly GCA_050011235.1). GTDB lineage: Bacteria > Verrucomicrobiota > Verrucomicrobiia > Limisphaerales > UBA11358 > UBA11358. Next base: position 2,211 of record JBEKJN010000237.1, read on the forward strand.
GCACTTTCACCAGTGGCACCGACCAGCCGGTGAGTTGGGCGATTTCCCTGACCGAACGGTCCTCAATTTCCAGCAATGTGATGACCAGCCGCGCCGGCGGTGAAAGTTTTTCAAGCACGCGTCCGACGAGCAATTTTGCGGCGTCGGCGGTTTCAGCGGCGGTTTCAGGTTGGGTGACAAAACGCTCCAACCAATCGGTTTCCGGCCCGCTCAGATCTGAAAAGGGCGACTCCCGGTTGCGCTGGTGCGCGCGCAAAAAATCGTAGCAGGTCCGTACCGTCAGGCGCATCAGCCAGTGTTCAAACGGCGCTTCACCCCGATAGCTGGCGAGCTTTTCAAAGGCCTTAAGCCAGACTTCCTGAGCAATGTCCTCAACCTCGCTTTCGCGGCGGGCGTAACGGCGGGCGGTGGCGAAGACGCGCGGTGAATACTTTTGAACCAGCGGCTCGAAACTCGCGGCGTCCCCCCGCAAAACCGCGGCAATCAACTCCGCCTCAGTCCGTTCCATGGTGCGCAATTATGTCGGGGGTTTTGTCCCGGCTAAAGGCAAAAGCCGTTCGGGCTGACACGCTCAAGGCTTCGTGATGTGCAGCGCCACCTCGAAGTCGCGGGAAAATTGCGAAATGGACCCGGTGATTTTGCGCGGCTGCTCGAACATGGTGTCCCACATGTTCCCGGCGTTTTCCGGACGGCGTTTAATCAACTCGACCGCCGCCGTCATCAGCGACAGGCTGTTGTTCATGTCGTGGCGCAGGTCGGCGAGTTTTTGGTTCAATCCGCGTATCTGTTCAGCGCTCAAGGTGACGGATTCGTTCGGCAAAGGCATTCCGAAAGATGCTCACAGTGGGGCGTGAAATCAAGCGGGTTTCACAAAACAGTGAATTGGAGCGAGCGAAGGGATTCGAACCCTCGACACTCACGTTGGCAACGTGATGCTCTACCAGGCTGAGCTACGCTCGCTTCCAGAAAGCTTGAAAGATTATGCCAGCCCGCGGAATTTGCAAGCCGGATTTCAGGCCGACTTGGTCGGATCGCCCAGCACCGATCGGATCACCTTGAGCAAATCGTCGTGGTCAATCGGCTTGTGGAAAAATGCCACGGCGCCGCTGCTGGTGGCCCGTTCCTTGATTTTTGGGTCTTCGCTGCCGGTGATGATGATGACGGGAATTTTTTTCGCCGAGTCCAACCGGTGGAACCATTCCATGACCCGAAAGCCATCCCAAGGCACGCCAGCCACATCGGGCGGAAAACCGATGTCCAGCAAAATTAAATCAGGATTTTCCTTGCGCGCGGCGGCTACGGCTTCGGCCCCATCCAACGCCGTGAAAACCTCATAACCAGCCCCCTGTAGTTTCAGGGAAACAGTTTTAAGGATGATTTCGTTATCATCCACCACCAAAATTTTTTTTACCGGCCCAGATGCGGATTCAGTACTCATAAACGTCATCATCGAAACTCGGCTCGCGTTTTCCCCAACAGCGATGTCGGTAAAAATAACAAGCCGGCCCTGCCATGCAAAGCACATTTTATGCCCTTTGACTTCTAACCCGCCCACCATGCTAAACTGCGCGTGTGAGCAATATTTTTTATGTTCCGGGCGAACAACGTGCCGCGAAGGTCAACGACCTTTTCGCCGCCATTGCCCGGCGCTACGATTTGCTTAACGACCTGCAAAGTTTCGGCCTCCACCGCCGCTGGAAACGTCGAGTCGTCGAACTCGCCGCCGTGAAACCCGGTGATCGCGCCCTGGATTTGTGTTGCGGCACCGGCGATCTGTCACTGGCGTTCGCACAATGCGGCGCGGAAGTCGTCGGTCTGGATTTCAGCGGGGCCATGCTCGAAATTGCGGAAAAACGCCGGCAGAAAAATCTCAAAGCTCAAACCTCAAATCTGAAATTCATTCAGGGTGAAGCGCAGCAAATTCCATTTCCTGACCATTCGTTTGACATCGTCACTGTTGGTTACGGTTTGCGGAATTTGACGAGTTGGGAAACTGGTTTGGCCGAAATGTACCGTGTCGCCAAGCCGGGGGGACGGCTCGTCGTGCTGGATTTTGGCAAGCCCGCCAATGCCGTTTGGCGCGCGGTTTATTTCGCGCACTTTAAAATCTCCGTGCCGCTGCTGGGCTGGATTTTTTGCGGAAACGCGCAGGCTTACGCCTACATCCTCGAATCATTGAAACACTATCCGGCGCAGGCGGGTGTCGCGGCCAAAATGCGCGAACTGAAACTCGTAAACGTGCATGCCATCAACCTGCTCGGCGGTGCAATGGCCATCAACTTCGGCGAGAAACCTCCTTGAACGGTAACTCGATCGTTTGCAGCTCGCGCGCGGCGTCCACTTTCAATCTGGCCTTCTGTTTGACGACGAGTTGGCGTGCGTGTTTCACGAAACCGTCAATCTGTTTGTCGTCGTG
>JBEKJN010000238.1:0-4578 GCA_050011235.1 Verrucomicrobiota bacterium
CCAAGGAATGGGCAGCAACGATTACGCCATTTACTAAATTTACCGGGTGAGACAGGAGCGCAGGCTTCGGGTGGGCGGCAGCCGGGTTGGCCGCATCGGTCTTGGCGGGAGACGCAGGGCGCGCCACCCATTGCTTGTTTCCAACGCGCCGGCCGGGCGCAATTTTGAATCTGCAAAGCGAGCGCAGACATGAATGTTTTTGTCACAGGTTTGAGTTACAAAACCGCGCCGGTGGCGGTGCGCGAACGGTTGGCGGTGCGGCCCACGCTTTTACCGTGCCATGGATGCCGGCTAAAACTCGGCGCCGGTCTGGATGAAGTAGTGTTGGTTTCCACCTGCAATCGCGTCGAGGTGTATGGCGCGACGTCAGCCTGGGTCCAGGGCCGGGTGCTTCGCATTTTTCAACAGCTTTGTCCCGAACTGGACGTGACGCCTTATGTTTACGTCAAGGAAGGTGTCGCCGCGGTTGAGCATTTGTTCTCGGTCGCCAGCGGCCTGGATTCAATGGTGATTGGCGAGACGGAAATCACCGGCCAGATCAAAAATGCCTATCAAGCGGCGCAACAATTCGGATTGACCGGTCGTGTGCTGAATCGGTGGTTTCAAACCGCGCTGCAGGTGGCCAAGGAAGTCCGCACGCACACAGGCATTGGCCGCGGCGCCACCTCCGTCGGCAGCGTGGCAGTCGAACTGGCCGAGAAGATCTTTTCCGGCGATTTGTCCGACAAGACGGTGATGATTTTGGGCGCGGGCAAAATGGGCGAAGCCTGTATCCGCCATCTGGCCAAACGCGGTGCCCGCTCGGTGCTGGTGGCCAACCGCTCCCTCGAGCGCGCCCAAACGCTGGCCGCGGAACTCGGCGGACGCGCCCTGCCATTTGACGGGCGCCTGCAGGCGCTGGCCGGGGCGGACATAGTCGTCAGTTCCACGGGCAGTCCCACAGCGGTTTTGCACAAGAGCGAGATTGCCGACGTGTTGAAGGCACGGGCGGACCGGCCGCTGGTGCTGGTGGACATCGCCGTGCCCCGGGACATTGCCCCGGACGTGGAGGAACTGGAAAACGTTTATCTCTACAACATTGACCACCTCGAGACGATTGTCCGTGAGAATTCCCGGATGCGGGAACAGGAGCTTTCCAAGTGCAGCGAAATCATCGCCCGGCGCGCGGCGGCGTTGATACTGAAATTGAATCCGCCGCCCATTGACCGGCCGGTTGCCCCAGTGGAATTGGTGCCGGGCTGGACTCTGTGTGAAGCGGCAACCTGAATGAAACTGCAACTGTAAAAACGTTAGACCGACAATCGTAAATCCAGACAAAACCACAAACTTATGAAAACACACCATACCTTGACGAAGATGTTTACCGGTCTTGCGGCTGTGGCATTGACGTTTGTCGGGGCCGTGGCCACCGTCAACGCGGCGTCAATCGCATTGAATGGCCAAATCCAACAGCGTCCCCTCACCCCGAATGAAATCTCGGTGTATGGGTTGACCAATGCCCAGTTCTCCGCCGGCATTCGTAACGTCGCCTTGGGTGAGCCGGTCTATCTTGACGCCCTGGTGACCGCTTCCATCGCGCCTTCGAACATCGTTGGCGTTGTCTGGTCGCTGCCCAGTACCAACAAGCCTCTGGGTTCGGCAGCGGTGCTGACCAACAGTCCGTTGGGCGCCAATGTGCCGCTTTATAACCCGGCAGACCGTTCAATACCCAACAATACCCAAGTCGGCGCTTTAGTATCCCAACTCGCGGGCCGGACCTTTTTCCGCCCGGATGTCGACGGCTCATACACCGTCTTGGCCACGATTACCACGACGGGTACCATCAATGGGACGAACATCGCTCCGGTCACGACGAACATCGCCACGACCATTACGGCGTCCACCTATTATGGTTTGCAAACTTGCGAGGCCTGCCATAGTGGCGGCGTTCTGAATGCGCCCATCATTTACCCCACTTACACAAACACGCCCCATGCCTCGTTCTTCACCCGTGCCATTGATGGCCTGGTCAGCAGCCACTACAGCCTGAATTGCATTCAGTGCCACACTCTCGGCTATGATACCAACTCGTTCGCCGTCAACGGCGGCTTTGACGACATCGCGAAGGTGTACGGCTGGACTTTCCCGACCGTGCTCACCAACAACCCCAGCAACTGGGCCGCAATGCCGGCGGCATTGCAGAACCTGGCCAACATCCAATGTGAGAATTGTCACGGCCCCGGTTTTCTGCATCCGGTTCAGAATGGCATAGTGGGAAATACCAATTTCATCGCCGTCAGCTACAACGCGGGCGATTGCACGCAATGCCATGACAGCCTGCCCAACGAATACCAAGCCGCGGAGTGGTACAATTCGTTGCACGCCGTCACGACCCGGCTGCCTTCCGGCTCCGCCAGCCACATGGCCTGCGTTCGTTGCCATACGGCTCCGGGCTTTATTAATTACGTCGCCAATCTGGGCAACACCAATGCTTACGCCACCAATGTGGTTTACGAAGCGATCAACTGTCAGACCTGCCACGATCCCCACGACGCCTCCAACCCGGCTCAACTGCGCACCAGCACAACCGTCGCGTTTAATGGGAATACCGGCTTTGTGGTCACCAATGCCGGTCTCGGTGGTTTCTGCATGAACTGCCACAACAGCCGCAACGGTTCCGTCACCAACAGCATTGTGAATTATGCGCTCGCCCAACCGACTTGGAATGGCGGGACCGCTTTTGGTCCGCATGACAGTCCGCAAGGCGACATGCTCGAAGGCATTAATGCCGTCACTTACGGCCAGGTGATTCCCAGCGCTCCACATGCCAACGTCGTGTCCAACACCTGCGTTGGTTGCCATTATCAGCCGATAGCTTCCACTGATCCGGCATTCACCTTGGCTGGCGGCCATTCCACCATGATGAGTTACACCAACAGCGTGGGCGCCAACGTTGACGTAACCTATGTCTGCACTCAATGCCATGGTGCCATCACCAACTTTGACTTCCCGGTTCCTGATTACGTTGGTTACGGCTACAGCCAGGGCATCCAAACCCAGGTCCAGATCTTGCTCAACCAATTGTCCATGCTCCTCCCGCCCTCGGGCTATCAAGCGAATCCCGCCAATTATATTGCGGACGGTTTGGTCAAGTCGCCTTCAACCCAGACCAACTGGCCGACGCAATTCCTGCAAGCTGCCTACAACTGGGAGTTCGTCGAAAGTGACGGCAGCCTCGGCGTCCACAACGCGTTCTACGCGATCGGTTTGCTCAAGGCTTCCATCGCCAATTTGACGGGTGTTTCCACCACCGGCGGCCTGCCGGATGCGTGGGAGATCCATTACTTCGGTTCAGGTTTTGCCACGAACTCGACCGCCGACCCCGACGCCATCAACAACAGCGCCGGCTTTCCGAATTGGATGATGTATGCCTTGGGTCTTAACCCGTTTTCGACCCCCGTCGTGGTGGGCAGCGGCGTGGTCTTTTTCAACGGCAACAACATCGTCAACGGTGCCACCAATACCATTGCCATCTACACGGCGGCGGAAATCGCCTTCAACACGCAGGTGGGCACCGCCTACCAAATCCAAGGCATCTCGGCTCTCACCGGCAGTTGGCAAAACATCAGCACCAACATTCCCGGCACCGGCGGTTCCATCAGTTACCTGACCCCGACGCGGAACAACGTGCAGATGTTCTTCCGCGTGGTGCACACGCCGTAACCGTTTTAAATTAACATCCACCCCTTCCCGGCAACGGGGAAGGGGTTTTTGATTGGTTGGCTGGCAGGGAATCAATTTGCAGCAGGAGGCGCGGCCTTCATCTGCTCGAAAGCAGAAATCTGGGCCTTCAGTTGCGCAGCGAGAGCCTTGATTTTTTCTGCCTGGTCCAACTGGACTTGCTGAAGATGTTTCATCGCGGCCTGCTGCTCCGCCTCGGACCGGCCGTTTTGCGCATCGGCGACTTGTTGTTGCGCGGCCTGAATCTGCTTCTGCATCTCGGCCCCGGCTTCGCTGAATTTGTTCACGGTGGCCTGGCGTAAAATTCCGATTCCGTCCTCCAGCGACGTGCCATTGATATCGGGAATCAGGTGCAGGATTTCGTTGGTGGTTTCGGGGGAGACCGGGGGGCTTGCCTTGACGATGGGCAATGACGGCGCGGCGGCCACCTGCAGAATCGCGCGGGCCAGATCAAACGGCAGCGCCGGTTCCCATTCGGGCTCAATCCGGGACAGCGATTCCTTCCGCTCCCCGCTGGCGACGGTGATTCCCAGAAAACAAGCATCGCCCTTGTCCAGATTGAAAGGATGGAGGCCATCTGCCGCGGCGGCGTCCGCGTTGGCTCCCGAGGTCGAGAGATTCCGGACCACGCGGATTTGGCCGTCATTGGCGTTTTGAAATTCGGACAGCAAATGGTCCACCCGCCGGGAAAAATCCTGAAGCGATTCCGGGGCGCTGCCCGGCGGGAGCACCGAATAAAACCGGATTTCCACGGGCGAATTCAAATGACGCAACTGCTCCCGGGTGTTATCGGACAGTCCGGGGCCGCTCCGTCCCGGCCAGAAGGAACCTGCTGCGGGTTTGCCGTATTTGAACCAG
>JBEKJN010000239.1:0-4558 GCA_050011235.1 Verrucomicrobiota bacterium
TCGTCGAAAGTTTTGTTGTTGATCGTAGGACAGGCTTCCAGCCTGTCTCTGAATTAAAAAATGGAGACAGGCAAGATGCCTGTCCTACTGTTCACGACGGCCTTGAAGTCGTCGAGCGCGTGATGGGAAAATTCCGCGCCGTGCCGGTCCCGGGCCTGCCACGCTTCACCGGCGGTGCGATCGGGTTTATCGGCTACGAATTTATTCACGACGTTGAACCGGTGGTGCCGCGCCCGCCGCAGGACGAGTTGCAGACGCCGGTGATGTATTTTCTCGTCGCCGATCAATTGCTGATTTTTGACCGCGTGGCGCAGACCATCACAATTTTGGTCAACGCGATTCTCGAAGACGCCGAAAATCCGGCCGAAGCCTACGAAAATGCCGTCGGCGAAATCGAACGCCTCGTTTCACTGCTTGAACAGCCGAGCGAACATCAACCGGTGAGCCTGCCGGCGGAAACGCCTTCGATTCCATTCGCGTCGAACATGACGAAGGAGAAATTTGGCGCCAGCGTTCTCAAGGCGAAGGAATACATCACCGCGGGAGACATCATCCAGGTCGTTGGCTCACAGCGATTTTCCGCGCCGGTCAAGGCGTCGCCCATTGACATCTACCGTGCGGCGCGCTCGGTCAATCCGTCGCCGTACATGTTTTTGCTCGAACTCGACGGTTTTTCACTCGTCGGCGCGTCGCCGGAAATTCACGTGCGCTGCGAAGACCGGAACGTGGAAATTCGCCCGATTGCCGGCACCCGGCGTCGCGGCAAAACGGCCGAGGAAGATTTGGCGCTCGAAAAGGAACTGCTCGCCGATCCGAAGGAACGCGCCGAGCATGTCATGCTCGTGGACCTCGCGCGCAACGACATCGGCCGCGTGTGCGATTTCGGCAGCGTGCAGGTGAAAGAGTTGATGACCATCGAGCGTTACAGCCACGTCATGCACATCGTGACGCAGGTTGAGGGAAAACTTTCCGCCGACAAAACACCTTATGATTTGATGCGCGCGACTTTTCCAGCGGGTACCGTCAGCGGCGCGCCGAAAATCCGCGCAATGCAAATCATTTCCGAACTCGAACAGACCGCGCGCGGGCCTTATGCCGGCTGCGTCGGTTATTTTTCGTTCAACGGCAATCTCGACACCTGCATCACCATCCGCACCGCGCTCATCAAGGACGGCAAGGTTTATGTGCAAGCCGGTGGTGGCTGGGTGAACGACTCCACGCCCGAAGGCGAATTTCAGGAGACTGTCAACAAATCCATGGCCATGCGCAAGGCCGTGGCTATGGCGGAAGGGTTTGGACATTAAAGCGGCGGAGGGCCGCCGCAGTCCATGACGCTGGCGCGAATCCTGGCAACTCCCGAATGGCGCAAGCTAAAGCCTCGCGCGCTGGTTTTGGGGAGGGACACCACGGACATGATGATATCGAGGCTGCTTTCAATTCTAATTTTTTTCGAATATAAAAGGCTGTTTCGTCTGGCCTGTAAAAATTAATTTGAATGTTGTTGTAACCGGAGGACACTTGCTTGCAGAAGCGCTGATTTTTAGGCAGTATTGCTGAAAATCTTGACGTTGTTGTGGATAATCTTCACCTGTTGTAACAGCTGGGCGAAATGATTCAACCTCTGTGCCCGTCGCAAAATCCACGGTAAAGTTACCAGAGTCATGGCGTGTGACAGTGAAAAGATTGAATGCAGAAACTTCATCCATCGACATCAACCACCTCGCGCCAAACAGGCCCTCGCTGGGAGATACTCCATCCATTTTGTCCCGTATTTCTGGTCTTTCGGGCTTGCGACGCATCCTTTCCAGCGATTTTTCCCACGCGGCATTTACAGCCGCGATCTCGTCATCCAACGCCGACCATTTCTTTATCATTTCGGACAAGCTTGAATCGACTTTTTTTCCAGTAGCCCTGTCATTTTCAAAAGCATATCGCCACCAACCGGCGGAATCCGACAGAAAAAATTACGATTGACGATATGCGATTTACGCGCACTGAGATAATTGCCGAGCGATTCGTAAATCGTAAATCGCAATTCGTAAATGTCCCGCGCTTTACTTTCGCCATTTTGTTGCGCAAGTTGGATGCAGCATGACACAACGTTTCTTCAGACCTTTGATATTGGCATCGGCTGGTTTGCTGGCGGTGCCGATTTTGTCGAGCGCGGACGTGACCAACCTGGCGCTGGCGAAATCGGAGATTTTGGAAGGCAACGTGGCATACCTCCGCGTCAGCCACGTTGCCGCCGGCCTTCCCGACGAAATCGGCGCGGCGAATCGGGCGTTGACGGCCACGAACAAAATTGCCGGAACCGTCCTGGACCTGCGCTTTGCCGACGGCGACGATGCGGCAGCCGCCACGGCAACGGCAAATCTGTTTGCCGCAAAAAAATTGCCTCTGGCCATTCTCGTGAATGGCAAAACACACGGCGCAGCGGTGGCGCTGGCGACCACGTTGCGTGAGTCGCGGGCGGGACTGGTTTTCGGCAGCGTGTCGGCGGCGGTAAAACCGGACATTCTCGTCGAGGAGAACCCGGCTGACGAAAAAAAGTTTTTCGAAAATCCCTACGCGGCGCCGGCAACCAACGAAGTCGCCGCGTTGCCGGGTACAAACGATTTCGTGCCCTGGGTGGACCACACCAGCGAAGCGGATTTGGTCCGTGCGAAAATCAAGGACGGCGACGAATTTGAAAAATTTGAAAACACGCCGCCGCCGCACGCGGCGGGGCCGCAAAAGCCGGTGATTCGCGACCCGGTTTTGGCGCGCACGGTGGATTTGATCAAGGGACTCGCGATTGTCCGGGAATTCCATCCTTGATTTCGGGTTGACGATTTGCGGTTCGCCACCCACCTTAAACTTTGCGCGGCATGAAAACCATTCTGTTCATCTGCACCGGCAATATCTGTCGCAGCCCGATGGCCGAGGGGCTTTTTCGCCAGGCGGCCGGCGGGCGCGGAGATTTCCGCGTGCTGTCGGCGGGGCTCGGCGCGGCGAACGGCCAGCCGCCGACGCCGCATGCGGTGGCGGCCATGCGCGAACCGGGCATTGACATTTCCGGACACCGCAGCCGGATGCTGACGGCGGACCTGGCGCGGCAGGCGGATTACATTTTTGGCATGACGCACAGCCACGTGGACACGATTGCGCTGTTGTATCCGCAGGCGGAGGAAAAGACCTTTTTGCTGCGCGAATTTGACGAAACACTCGAACCATTTGAACAAGACATCAGCGACCCGATCGGCAGTTCCTACGAAGTGTATGTGAACTGCCGCAACCAGATCAAGGAGGGCATCGCGTCACTTTTTAAATTTATGGAACAACACGAAACCTTGTCGGCGCCGCAGGCGGCCAAAACCACGCCCACAACGAACTTTGCGCTCGGCGCCGACCACGGCGGCTACGAATTGAAAGAGGCCTTGAAACAGCATTTGCAGCAACGCGGCTTGAGCGTCACGGATTTTGGCGCGAAGTCGAAGGAGCCGGCCGATGATTATCCCGACTTCGCCCAGCCGGTGGCACAAGCCGTCGCCACCGGTCGGGCGGAACTGGGCCTGCTCATCTGCACCAGCGGGGTCGGGATGAGCATGACCGCCAACAAAGTGCCGGGCGTGCGCGCCGCGCTCGTAGCCAGCGAACAGGCCGCGGCGCTGGCGCGACAGCACAACGATGCAAACGTGCTTTGCCTCGGGGGGAAAAACACGCCGCCCGAACTGGGCCGGAAGATTCTTGACGCTTTCATCGCCGCGAAATTCGAGGGCGGCCGCCACGAACGCCGCGTTGAGAAAATGGACGTGCGGCTCGCCGCACCGCAACTCCGCTTGCGCAATGTGGATCCCGCCGTGGCCGAATTCATTGAGCGCGAGCGCGTGCGCCAGCAGGAAAACATTGAATTGATTGCCAGTGAAAATTTTGTCAGCCCGGCGGTCCTGGAAGCCCAAGGCTCCGTGCTTACGAACAAATACGCCGAGGGCCTGCCGAAGAAACGCTGGTATGGTGGCTGCGAAAATGTGGATGGCGTCGAGCAACTCGCCATTGACCGCGCGAAAAAACTGTTCGGTGCGGAACACGCGAACGTTCAGCCGCACTCCGGCAGCCAGGCCAACATGGCCGTCTATTTTGCCGTGCTGAAACCCGGGGACAAGATGCTGACGATGGATTTGAGCCACGGCGGACATTTGACCCACGGAAACAAGGTGAATTTCTCCGGCAAATTTTTTGAAATCGTCCACTACGGCGTGCGCAAGGACGACGAACGGATTGATTACGACCAGCTCGCCGCCATGGCGCGCGCGCACAAGCCGAAGATGATCACCGTCGGCGCCAGCGCATATCCACGCATCATTGATTTCAAGCGCATGGGCGAAATTGCCCGTGAAGTCGGTGCCTATCTGCTGGCGGACATCGCGCACATCGCCGGACTCGTCGCGGCGGGAATTCATCCCAGCCCGATGGCACATGCGGATTTTGTGACGACGACGACGCACAAGACGTTGCGCGGGCCGCGCGGCGGGTTGATTTTGTGCCGCGAGAAAAACGCCAAGGAGATTGATTCCACGGT
>JBEKJN010000240.1:0-6175 GCA_050011235.1 Verrucomicrobiota bacterium
TCAAGTGACGGTCGAGTGTATGTCCTCTCCCTGGGGGGCTTTGCACAAGAACTGATAAAATGACCTGACTTTTAGTGCAAGTGCCGATTCTGCAAAAAAGTCCAGATTTGTCTTTATTTCAGCCGCGCAAAACACTCCCCAATCCTTTTCCGAATCACAGCCAAGTCCGTTTCGGCGGAATCAGTGGTTTCAAACATAACCGGATCAAGACTGGTGCTTGAAACGCTTAAAACCGGCTTCCAGCCTTCAGCGGGACAAATTGTTATCTGGATGGTTTCAGCATCCGCATCCTCTCCCAATTTTGGATTCCGTGTTTTGGCGTAAATACTGTACGGTTCAGTGAGCCATTTATTCCCTACCGGGTGCGGAGAACCTAAGAAATCAATTCCTTGGCCCAATTCGAGTTTGGTAAGTCTGTGCTTGTCCATCTCGCTGTTGAACAGCGGAAGGGCCAGACGCATCATTTCGTTGCAATAATTAAGGAAGGTCTGTTTGTTGCTCATGGCTCTTTTTACGCTTATTTATCGGTTCGTTCAGCAACAATCTGTCAATCCCCTTCCACTTTTCTGACCCGAATCACTCCCCGTATTTTGGGCAGCCAATCATTGTGCTGGCCTTGATCCAGCCGGGTTGGGGCACAGGAAAATTCGTGCCCGCACTTTGGGCATTTGACCGTTGATTTATTGGGAACATTTTCCGGAGGCCTTTTCATAATCATCTAAGGTTAGAGAACGCGGTATTACGCTCCTCTTGAACGACTGATTTTGCCGCAGCCAAATCAGAGTCGGCCTGTCTTTTGTATTCGTCCAACTGCCTCCCGTACGGTGTTGTTGGTAGCCATGAACCGGTCGTATTCCGCTTTAGCTTCGTTAAACTGTTGCTGTGCATCATTAACAGCCGATTCTTCGACAGCGATGTTGGTTTGGCAAACCTTCATTTGAAATTCAGTCCAAGCCGCATTGCGCAAATCGAGCACGTAGGCTCTGACTGATTCAGCAGCCCTGATAGGCAGATTATGCTGATACGCTTTCATTTGTGCTTTGGCGTCAGCCAATTCCTGTTCGTGTGCCGCCCGCTGTGCTCGCCAACTGGCTATTTTGAGCATTGCTGCCGATCCTCCGATAAATGCAACATCCACGGCCAAAGGCACTACACAAATGACCAAACCGATGATCGGAATAACAAATCCGGTTTTGTTATTAATTCTGGCCATTATTAACCCGCCAACCGCCAATAACAGGCCGACAATGGCGATCCACAGGAAAAACGGCTCAAGAAAAGGAGTCCAATAAAATACACAGGCGATGATTCCCAGAATCAGAGATGCGATTCCAAGAGCGTATGCCCCCTGCTTTAATTCAACGCTTGTGTTTTGGGAACGTGCGCTGCTCGGAGAACTGAGTTCGGAAGCTTTGGCCTCTGGTTTGAACAGCGTGGTTTCTAAATGACAGTGAGGACATTCAATCGTTTGTCCTAAACGACTGTCCTCGAATTCAATGTGATTACTGCAATGTTGGCACGAGCATTTTATAGGCATAAACAAGGATTAGTTGGTTTTAGTTCAGTTAAACTATAAAAGTCAACAGTTTATTCCAGTTAACAGGCGCAGTCATTTTTGTGCAGACAACTTCGTTTTTGTGCAAACGGTATTTATTGTGCAAAGTCCCCTGGGGGAGAGAAAAAGGTGAGGGCAAGCGTCAAAACAAATTTTAGTCTGCAGAACATCCGCCCTCATCCCGGCCTTCTCCCCTAGAAGAAGGAGAACCATTTCGCAGGACGCAAGCTCATCCTCGGCGGTGTCGAGATTCCGCACCCGAAAGGTCTGGACGGCCATTCGGACGCGGACGCGCTCATGCACGCGATTTGCGACGCCGTCCTGGGCGCGCTCGGCGAGGAGGACATCGGCCACTTTTTCCCGAACACCGACCCGCGCTGGAAAAACGCGCCGAGCAAGGTGTTTTTGCAGGAGGCCGCGCGGCTGGTGGCGTTGCGTCAGGGCAAAATCGTGAACGTGGACGCGACGGTCGTTGCGCAAGCGCCGAAAATTTATCCGCACATCCACCAGATGAAGCTCCACATCGCGGAGGCATTGGACATCAATTTCCGGCACGTCGGCGTCAAGGCCACGACCAACGAAAAAATGGGTTTCATCGGCCGCGAAGAAGGCATCGCTGCCATGGCGGTGGCGGGCGTGGATTTGCCGCAATGAAAATCGGGTCCGGGTTCTGGCGTCTGGGTTCCGGGGAAGTCCCCATCCGGGACGCCAGAGCCAGGATCCCGGCCCCCAAACGTCATGCCGAAGGCTGAAATCAGTTGGAAACGGGTGACCGACGACGGCGTGAAGCTGCAAGTCTATGTGCAACACGTGAGCCGTGAGTGGCTTTTCTTCCAGCGCGAAAAGCGTTTCGATCAATGGCAGCGCGTGCCGGAACCGCCGTTGGAGGTCTGGCTGGAATTGCTCGACGCGGTGCAGCGGCTCATCACGCGCCGCCGTTATCAACCGGACGACGAGGAACATCTTCGCCGCCGGATTCGCGAGCGGTTTCCCGAAGCAAAGATTTGAGCAGGATAATTTTCCGTTTTGGATTTTGATTGCCGAAGATTTCAATTGCTGGAAAATCTGCCGCATGAAAAAAACAAGCCGACCCCCAAAAGTTTCCACTTCATCCGCGCCTGGCTTTGCTCCGACCAGCAAGATTACCTTGCGCGAACGCGAACGCCGCAACGGCCATCGCGGCTGCGTCGTCTGGCTCACCGGCCTGCCCGCCGCCGGCAAATCCACCATCGCCGCGGAGCTGGAGCGCATATTGTTCCAGAACGGTTGCCAGACGTTGGTGCTGGACGGCGACCGCGTGCGGCTGGGGTTGTGCCACGACCTGGGCTTTTCCCCGAAAGACCGGCAGGAAAACATCCGGCGCGTCGGCGAAGTCGCCAAACTGTTTGCCGACGCCGGGTTCATTTGCATCACGGCTTTCATCTCACCCTATCGTACCGACCGCGCGGTGGCGCGGAAGTTGATGACCGGCGGAAAATTTTTCGAGGTGTTCGTCAACGCGCCGCTGGCCGTGTGCGAGGCGCGCGATCCCAAAGGTCTTTATGCCAAAGCACGAAAGCACCGGCTCAAAAATTTCACGGGCATCACCGCGCCTTACGAACCGCCGTTGCAGCCGAAAATCGAGTTGCACACCGACAAGCTGACCGTCGCCGAAGCGGTGGGAAAAGTCCTGCGCCATTTGCGAAAGACGTGCGGCGTTAAAACGCGCGCCTAGACAAACCGGCGCGACCCGGTTTCAATCCGCCCATGCACAAATCCATTTTACAGGCCGCCGCCTGCGTTCTCGGTGCGGTTTTGTTCGCCGGTTGCGCCTCGATGAAAACCGGGGCCGGCAAAACCGAATCCACCCAGGCCGTTTTTCAAAACTGGCCGACAAATTGCGACCCGCAAGCCGTCGGCGAAAAAGTCACGCAGAATCTCCTCCGCCGCAATATCTCCATCAACGGAAGTGGCTACATTGTTTATTCCGAAGTTTGCACGGCGTTCGGCGCGCTGCGGTTCGCGAGCGCGGCCGACGACAAGCAATTGGAGCAAAAGCTCATTGACCGTTACGCGGCGCTTCTGACGCCGGAGGGCAAAAAAATGATTTCTCCCGAGCGGCACGTGGATTTTCACGTCTTCGGAGTTTTGCCGCTGGAAATCTACCTGCTCAACGGCGATACCAGTTATCTCGCCCTCGGTCTGGGCAAAGCCGACGAGCAGTGGGAAAATCCGCTGCCGAACGGCCTCGCGCGCGAATCGCGCTGGTGGGTGGATGACGCGTTCATGATCGGCAGTTTGCAAATCCAGGCTTATCGCGCGACGAAAGACCCGAAATATGCCGACCGCGTGGCGACCGAACTCGCCGCCTATCTCGACCGGTTGCAACAGCCGAACGGCCTGTTTTATCACGCCACGGTCAGCCCGCATTTTTGGGGACGCGGCAACGGCTGGTTCGCCGTCGCGCTCGCCGAGGCGTTGAGTTCGCTCCCGCCCGACCATCCGAAATACGCGCGGCTCATGGATGGTTACAAAGAAATGATGGCGACCTTGAAACGTGACCAGGCGCCTTCGGGCATGTGGCGGCAACTCCTGGACAACGACCAGGCGTGGCCGGAAAGTTCATGCACCGGCATGTTCAGCTACGCGATGATTGTCGGCGTCCGGCACGGCTGGCTGGACGCGAAGGAATACGGCGACTGTGCCAGGCGCGGCTGGATTGGCCTTTGCAGTTACATAGATGAAAATGGAAACGTGCGTGAAGTCTGCGTCGGCACGGGGCAACGCGACGATACCAATTATTACTTGAACCGGCCGCGCGCCGTGGGTGATTTGCACGGGCAGGCACCGGTGCTCTGGTGCGCCTGGGCGCTGGTGCAAAAATGAACGGCTGTTTGCATAGCTGGCTTGAAAAGCTTGCAGGAGCCGGGGTGACGAAACTCTGATTTGCAGTCAGAGACTCCTTACGTCGTCTCCTACGGAATGAGGAGAATTTCCGGGCGCAACTGGCCGACGGATTGATTCGGCAGTCTTTGGTCGAGCGAACCGGGCATCATCGTTTCCCTTCCCGCGTGGCCGTCGCAAAACATCACGTTGGCTCTTTTCGAATGGCGGAAGTGACCGTTGGGATAGTAATTCGCGCTGGAAAAATTTGTGTCAACGTCGAGGTAATACCATTCTTCGAGCATCGGGTTGTCGGGCGAAGCGGGGTCTTGAAAATCGTTGATCTGCGCGGCGTCGGCAAAGAGCGCGGTGTCCGTCGGTCGTTTGATTGTATTCACGTTCACCGGCGGCGTGTTTGCAGGGGTGGAAAAATAAAAATTGTAGCCGTAGCTGAAAATCGCACTGTCGCCTTTCAGCTTGAATTGCGCTGGCGTCGCATAAAGTGTCGGGCAGAGGCGCACGTCGCTGCCATTGAGATACGGAAACAAAACACCGGCGGACAAATCAAACGTGCGCTGGCCTTCAGCCGTCGAATCCGATTGCAGCCAGCCGAACCAATAAATTTGGCCGCCGTTGGTCGCGTTATAAATCCACCGGAAACAGTTTCCGGCGTTTTCATCCCAATATAATTGCGTCGCCATTCCAAGCTGACGCAGGTTGCCCGCGCATTCGACGCGTTGCGCGGAAAGTTTGCCTTTGGCCAGAACAGGCAAAAGCATCGCTGCTAAAATCGAGATGATGGCGATGACGACGAGCAGTTCGATCAGGGTGAACGCAAGAAAGTGACGCGTGACGCGTGACGCGTGACGGGGAAACAACAATCCGGCATGCGGCGCGCCTTGTGTCACGTCACTCGTCACCCGCCACTGGTCACGTGCTTTCACGGTCTTTGGGCGTTGATTCGATAAAACGCCTTGTCTGCCGGCGGCCCGGCATCCTGCAGGAGAAGATTCGTCGCATTGCCCGGTGTCATTGACGAGACGGTTGCCCACGATTGGAAGTCGGCCGAACGTTCCAGTGTGTAAAGCCAGTTGCTACAACTGAGGAATTGGGCCTGCCAGATGCCGTTTGTGAAGCCGCCGGTGAGATTTTGCACTGGCGATGGCGGAACGGTGACCACGAAATTGTCCACGGTGCCGTGTGCAAGCAGCGAACCGTCCGCGCCTGCGTCGCTGTAACTGCAAACGGCAACCTGATCGAAGCGGAAATCCTTGAAACTTGAACCCAGTGTCACATCAGGAATCGCGCCATCGGCGAAAGGCGCGCCGTTGCGGGTCATGGTTGTGTGCATCGTTTTGTTGGCGGCGGTGTAATTCATCGTCACATGAAACAGCGCGCCGGTATCGAGCGTGAAGGGAAAGGCAAAGGTCGTGGCGAATTGGTTGTTGCTCGAAATGATCGTCGGTGAAATCGTCGCGCCATACCCGGAATCAGGGAAATAATCGAATTCGCAAACGCTGCGCGCGCCATGGGTTGAACTGACGCCCGTGCCGCGTTCCAGATTGGTGCTGGTGGCGGTGGCGAGATTGATGAAACCGACGACCACTTCGAATGTGTTGGTCTTGACCGGGTTGACGCCGATGGCGATATAGGAAAGCTGCAAATCAAACGACAATCCGAAATCATCCGACTTGGCCAAAATCGTTCCGAGCGAATGGTAAAAGTAGCTGTTCGTCTGGGATGAATCCCAGGTGACAT
>JBEKJN010000241.1:0-4529 GCA_050011235.1 Verrucomicrobiota bacterium
CGTTCAATGCCCCGCGAATAATTTTCACGTCCACATTCACGGTTTTGGGCGCAAGCCCCTTGGCCATGCGGTGATCTAAAAAGCGTTGCACGTCCGCCGCTGTGAGGCTTGTAAGGTTTTTGTTGGCACGATTGCCCAGCGTCTTTAAGAAATCTTCCACGGCCACGCCGTAGCGTTCCCCCGTCCCTTCCGACTTCCGATCCCGCTTGCTGGCCAGCCAAGTGTCGAAATGCGATTTGATGGACACGGTTTGCATGGTTTCGCCCATGTCCGCCCGCTTCATTATGTCCTTCAGGACTTCGCGGGCTTGGGCTTCCACCAGTTCCCCGCGCCGGGCGAGTTTGGATGCCCGCTCGTATTCCATCGCCACGGCCAAGGCGGATTGGCGGTCTTGCTGTTTGGTGCTACGGAGAATCCGTCGGCCATCCGGCCCAATATAAGCCGCGTGCCAGTATTGAGAATCAGGGCGACGATGTATGCTTGCCATAGTGCTGCTAAAATTACTGCTAACGTCCACCTATGTCAAGAGCGTTTCACCCTGTCATTATTGCCTTATTTTGCTATAGTTAGCCTTGTGGAAACAAGATGAGGGTTCGATTCCCTTCACCCGCTCCACGAAAAATCAAGCCGGGTTATCTCCCGTTGTTTGTCACTGGCCATGGCCATCGTTGCGGGAACCGGATGCGAAACACGCCGGTGCAATACAACACAAATTTTAAGGCACGCGTCACAGGACGCGTGCCTTTGCTTACAATTCAAGGCTCTTGCGAGCGCAAACCGCACCGGCGGTTTAAATGAATTCGTTGATGAGATTCTCCAGGAATTCCTGGCGGCCGCTGACGTTGGGCGTCACTTCGCCCTTCTTGAGCATGTAAGCTTCAAGTTCAGTCGAGTTGGCCTTGCCGGATTCGATCCTGGCGCCGATGCCCGAATCCCACGAGGCATAGCGTTGTTTCACGAATTTTGCGAGCCGGCCGTCTTTGCGGATGGCAGAGGCAATCTTCAACCCGCGGGCGAAGGCGTCCATGCCGCCGATGTGCGCGTAAAACAAATCCACCGGCTCGAAACTCTCGCGGCGCACCTTGGCGTCGAAATTCAGCCCGCCGGTCTTGAACCCGCCATATTTGAGGACCGTGAGCATGACCTGCGTCGTCAGGTAAATGTTGGTGGGGAACTGGTCGGTGTCCCAGCCGATCAACTCGTCGCCGGTGTTGGCGTCAATTGAGCCGAGCGCGCCGGCTGCGCCCGCCACTTCCAGTTCGTGCTGCATGGAGTGCCCGGCCAAGGTAGCGTGGTTGGTCTCGATGTTGAGCTTGAGGTGGTCCATCAGATCGTATTCGCGCAGGAAATTCAGGCACGCGGCGGCATCGGAATCGTATTGGTGCTTGGTGGGTTCCTTCGGCTTCGGCTCGATGTAGAACTGGCCTTTGAAACCGATTTTCTTTTTGTACGCCACAGCCATGTGCAGGAATTTGGCAAGGTGATCCAGTTCGCGTTTCATGTCGGTGTTCCACAAAGTCCAATAGCCTTCGCGTCCGCCCCAGAACACATAACCGGTGCCGCCGAGTTCATGGGTGATTTCGAGCGCCTTCTTGACTTGGGCGGCGGCAAAGGCAAAGACGTCGGCGTTGCAACTCGTGGATGCGCCATGAACAAATCGCGGATTCGAGAACAAATTGGCCGTGCCCCAAAGCAATTTGATGCCAGTGCGCTTCTGCTCTTCTTTAAGAACTTTTACGACGGCGTCGAGATTCTCGTTGGTCTCGCGCAGGGTTTTGCCCTCCGGCGCGATGTCGCGGTCGTGAAAGGCGTAAAACGGCGCGCCCAGCTTTTCGATGAACTCAAATGCCACACGCGCGCGGCGCTGGGCGTTGGACACGGAATTCGACCCGTCGTCCCACGGGCGGATGGCCGTGCCCACGCCGAAGGGATCGGACAACACATTGCGGAAGGTGTGCCAATAGACGACCGAGAAGCGCAGGCGATCCTGCATGGTCTTGCCCTCGACCATCTGGGCAGGATTGTAATGTTTGAAGGCGAGCGGATTCTTTGACTTAGGCCCTTCGTATTTGATCTTCGTAATGTTCTTAAATGCGTTTTGCATGATACAATAAGTTCCTGGTTAAATTTTCAGACGTGGGTGGAATTTAAGAAAGTATTGGAGGAGACTCAAGCGCAATTTGGTTAAATTTACAACCTATTTTGCACAGGTTTTGCCCTGTCACCGGCGATAATGGGTCGTATTACTTCCCGGAATGCGCGGTTTTGATGACGGCATCGAATCCAGGTTTGGGCTGGTAATTCCGGTCAAAGAGCAGCGGGTAGGCCGTCCGGCCTTTCACCGGCCAGTCGTTCAGCCACGAATCGGCGTCGGTCACACCCCAAAACGTCACGCGATTCACGTCCTTGTGGTGTTTGACGAGCACCGCAAACAAATCGGCGTAACGCTGTGCGATGTTTTGCTGGACGGACTCCGGCAGACCGTTGGTGTAAGGATTCAATTTCGCCTGCAGCGCGAAATTCATCGTGATGTCCGCAGCCTGAGAACGTGTGGCCGGCGGCAGCATGTCCATGTCCAACTCGGTGATGTCCACTTTCACGCCGAGTTTCGAAAACGCCTCAATGGTTTCGTCCAGTTGTGTCGTGCTCGGCCAGTTCAGCTTGTAGTGTCCCTGCAGGCCGACTCCTGCAATAGGAATGCCTTGTGACTGAAGTTTTTTTATCAACGCAATGGCGCCCAGGCGCTTGGACGTGTTTTCCAGCAGGTAATCGTTGTAATACAACTGGGCCTTCGGATCGGCTTCGTGCGCGAATTCAAACGCCTTCGCGATATAGTCCTCACCGATGATTTTGAGCCACGGGCTTTGGCGCAACCTGCCGCCTTCGTCCAACACTTCGTTCACCACATCCCAGCCGCCGATTTTCCCCTGGTAACGCCCGACGACGGTAAAAATATGCTCGCGCATCCGCGCCAACAGCATGTCGCGGTCAACCGGGTTCCCTTTGTCGTCCTGAAAAACCCATTTCGGCGTCTGATTGTGCCAAATCAGCACGTGGCCGACGATGAACATGTGGTTTTCCACCCCAAACTCGACGTAACGATCCGCCGGCGCGAAATTATACACACCCGGCTCTGGATGCATGGCCTCCCACTTCAAAACATTTTCGGGGCTGATGGCATTGAACTGCGCCTTGATGAGTGCCGTCTCCTTGGGATTCTCCCCGGTGAATTGGGCTTCGTTGAGCGCCGTGCCGATGAGAAAATCATTTTTGAAGGCGTCCTTGAGCGCGGACTGCGCATAAATTTCGGTGGCGAGAAGACCGCCAGACATAATCAAGACGGCAGGCAACAACGGATTTTTTTTCATAAAGTTTCCGGCTGTGGATGGGTATTTTTGTTTATTCCGACGCCGGCTTTTGGGCGGCCTGAATGACCGCGGTGAATGCCGGTTTGGGCCGGCCATTACGGTCGAACAGCAATGGATGATTCATTCGGCCCGGGTTGTTCAGCCAGGAATCGCCGTCCGTCACGCCCCAAAAGGTGACGCGTTCGATGACATCGCGATGTTTGAGAAATACGCCAAAAAGATCGGCGTAACGTTTTGCCAGCGCCCGTTGTACGTCGGCCGGCAATCCATTGCTGTAGATGTTTGCGCCGCTGACCAGTTGCGCATTGGCGTTAATGTCCGCCGTTCGGTTTCCCTGGGTGGCGCGCACCACGTCCACGTCAAATTCAGTAATCATGACCTTCACGCCGAGCTTTGCGAAATCGGATATGGTGGCGTCCTCCTCTTCCACCGTCGGCCATGCCATTTTGAGATGACCCTGCAACCCGACGGCAGTGATGGGAATGCCTTCGGACTTGAGTTTTTTGATCAATTCAATCGCGCCCTTGCGTTTGGCTTCGTCTTCCAGTGAAAAATCATTGTAGTTCAACTCGGCATCGGGGTCGGCTTCGTGCGCGTATTGAAACGCCTTCTCGATGTAATCGTCGCCGATGATTTTCTCCCAACGTGACGGGCGCAATGTGCCGTCGTCCTTCAACACTTCGTTCACCACATCCCAATCCTTGATCCGGCTCTTGTAACGGCCAACGACTGTTTGAATATGGTCGTGCATCCGCTCCAGCAACACTTCACGGGTGACTGGGTTGCCATTCGTGTCCTCAAACACCCATCTCGGAGTCTGGTGATTCCACACGAGCGTGTGGCCGATGATGGCCATGTGATTTTTTTCGCCGAACGTCACGTAGCGGTCGGCATTGGTGAAGTCATACTCACCCAATTCCGGGTGGACCGACGCCCATTTTAGAGCATTTTCCGGACTGATGGCATCGAACTGCGCCTTGATGATCGGATCCCCACGTTGGTCTTCGTTATCAAACTGTTTCTGGTTGACGGCGACGCCGATCAGGAAATCATTTTTGTAGGCTTCCTTGAGGGTCGGCTTGGTGGCACAACCGGCGAACGCGCCCGCCGTCAAAACAATCAGAACCGACTTGGTCAGGGAGAAATGCATTTCCACAATGC
>JBEKJN010000242.1:0-4512 GCA_050011235.1 Verrucomicrobiota bacterium
C
The DNA here is from genome assembly GCA_050011235.1 of Verrucomicrobiota bacterium. Lineage (GTDB taxonomy): Bacteria > Verrucomicrobiota > Verrucomicrobiia > Limisphaerales > UBA11358 > UBA11358. The sequence continues at coordinate 2 of JBEKJN010000242.1, forward strand.
GGTCTTTCAGAAATGGCGCGGGCCAGTTTGATTTCAAACGACTCGACGACGATGCTCATGTCTTGGTGTGGATATTTTTCTTCAAGGTGTTCTCGCACCTGTGCGGTCACGTCGTCTTTCCAAAGCTTAAAAACCTTTCGCTGGTCGTGCGCGAACGTCTGCAACACTTCTCTCGCATCGTGGCCGCTGTTCAAAACGTCTTTCATTTCCCTGGACTTCAACGGCAGACATTCGACAACCGCAAATTCCAAGCCTGCCTCCGTGCGACGGTGACAAACGGATGTGATTTTCGTCAAATCAACAGCATGTTGCCATCGCATGCCGTCGTCGGTTTGGATGATGTGGCCTGACGACTGTATGGCGGCTCTAAATGCTTCGTTTGCTGTCGCTGGCAGATTGCACTCGATATTGTGAAGGGCGTCACAGTTCGCTTTGAACTGTTTCAGATGTTCCGCGAAATGCTATATGGCCTCGGCGTTAGCCTGTTCTTGAAGCGGTGTGGGTCTTTCATAGTAGTTCATTATTTACCTCAAATCGATTTGCAGCAATTGGAGCAGTTCGGTCCGTGGCACGAGAAGTTTGCCGCGCAGTACCCGGCACGTTTTTAATTTCTGCCGCTGGATCAGCCGATACATGGTGAAATAATTGATGCCAAGCATATCGGCGGCTTCCTGCACGGAATAGGCGAGCCGTTCGGCTGGCGGCGGGGTGGTTTGTGTTTCGTTTCCTGGAATGGTTTCCATGCGTCCCTTACTGGTTTTTCATGAGGAATAAATTTGAGCTTTGACCGGCTTGCTCCAGTCCATTTTGGGCAGGAAATGAATCGGGTGAACGCGGAGTGCCACGGCCAGGTAAAACAACTGGGTCAGATCAATCCGCAAGGAGCCGTCTTCAATTTTGGAAACGGTGCTGCGCGTGGCGTTCTGCCAGCCAGCATCCTGCAATCGGTCGGCTAGATATCAAAAGCGATTTCAGAAGAGCGGCTCGAAAATGTTCACATTTTTGGATCACGACGGCGTGCCTTGGAATAACAACAATGCGGAGCACGCGATCAAACGGTTTGCGAAATATCGGCGAGATGCCAATGGCAAGTTCACGGAAGCGTCGCTCAGAGAGTATCTCGTCCTGGCAAGCGTTTTGGAGACGTGCGAGTTCAACAACGTCAGTGTGTTGGATTTCCTGCTGTCGAAAGAGACGACCTTGAGTGGTCTCTTCAGGATGGCGGGCCGCAAAACTGACAAGGGAGGCGACAAGAATTTGATCGCGCCAGTCCAGTCGCCATCAAATCCATTGCCGCCAGCGTGTCCGGCTTGAACCAGACAGGTAGCTGAACATGAGTTCCATGTTCGATTCCAAAGTGGATTCCGGTTCAGCTTCCTGGCAACACCGGTGGTAAAGCTCGCAGGCGTGGCGACGCAGTTCTTTGACCCGCACCGCGCTCAGCCTGGCGCGGGCGAATGACTCGATCAGTATGTCCAGCAGAGGAATAAATTCCGAGTCGTCGAGAGATTGCCGGCCATAATGCGCAAATAGATCTTCAATCTGAATTTTGCCGAGACGCAGCAGAGCTGCTTCCGTGTCTGTGGGTTGTTGGCCTTGGGGTTTTCCCACCGAAGGCGGTGTGCCCGTGGATGCAGATACGCCTGACAGAGGTGGCAGTTTTTCGGGCGAAAGGGTCGTTTTGATGCTCCGTGCCTGACCCGGTGCGCGTGTGATTAACCCGCGCCGTTCCAGAGTCAGAATCATCTGATGCACAGTCGGCGGCGTTACTTGGAAAAACTGCACCAGTTCCGCCTCCGCCGGCGGGCGTCCGTGCAAGGTGGTGTAATGGTGGATGAAGGCGAGAAACTGGCCTTGCCGGGATGTGTAGGGCGGTTTCATTCCGGTTCAACTTCCAAAGCTTCAATGGTGAACATAAACCGGACGATTTCTAAAATCTTCGTCCGGCTGGGGCCGTTCAAACCGTTGCCATAACGCGGGTCGTAATGCTGGCAATAATCCGCCACCAGTTTGTAGCCATGCGTTGGAGAATCCAGATGCCAGAGACAGATGGCCAGCCCATGCTCCACTAGCATGAGGTTCCAATTGTGGACGATGCGCACCGGCCCCCACTGTTGGTTTTGAAATTCGTTTTGAAAATCCCGCAGGCGGTCATGCAACGCCTGTGCCGCCTGCCGGTCCAATTCTGGCCGAATTTTGTCCAAACCCGCCATCAGCGTCCGCGCCGCCCGGAAGAGTTCAGCCGCCGCCCCGGTGGTTTTCCCTTTGCGCGAAACCGCGCGCGCCGCGACCCAGATTGCGAATGCGGAAAGCCGTTCCGACCGCTCAAACCACTTTTTCAACACCGCGAGTTTTGTCAGGTTGGCGCTGCCGTCGGCGTCAATTTCATCAACAATCTTCAACAGTTTTTCAGGAATGTTTGTTCGCATGAATAGCAAATCCGCTTCAGCGCCTGAGTTTCACTCGATAGTTCATATCCTGCGGCGCGGTGTCAACCTGTGTTCTTGTTTTCAGTGAAAAACACCTTGAGCCGAGGCTCGCCAGACACCCACTTGAGTTCGTAATGCGATATGGCCCGTCGGTCATCGCCGCAATGCGATTTCCGCCAGCGTAGCCAGGCGCGCCATTCACGCAGATACTCCGGCACTACTTGTGGCGGCAATCCTTGCCGCAACTGCCCGGCAATCTGTTTCCAGTAAAGGTCTTGTTTCGTTGGCGGCAACAGCGCCAGATTCCACAACAGAACCACCTGATCCATGACGGCACGAAACCGGCGCTCATCCGGTTTATCACCCAACAGGGGTTGGGCGAATTCCAATAAAATTTCCGAAAGCGGCCTCATTCGCCAGCCAGTTCGTTTTCGAGCTGATACACTTGATCACGCACGGCATCGCCATAGCCCCACCCGATGCCGTCCACGAGAGTTGCCAACCGCTGAACCCGCTCCCGAAAGCGCGGATAAAATTCTGATCCCTCGCGCATGAGCAGTTGCGCCATCTCGTTCAACACGGACTCCAAGCTGTTATAAAAGGACTCGTTAATGTCGCCAAATTCATGCGTGAACTCGGTGCCGTTCTCCACATAGGTCAGCATCAGGTCAATCGTTCCCGTCAAATTGCCAGTAGTCTTGCGATAATCGCGGATGGCCTTGCGCGCCTCGGCCAGTTTGAGTTTTCCATCGCCGCGCGCAGGGAAGAACTGTTCCACGATCTTGTGCCGGTATTTTTCCAGGGCCGCGCCGCTGTCGTCTTCCGCCTGAAAGCGGGCCAGAAGAAAATCACGATTGTCCGGCGAAGCGTCGTGAAGGTCTTTTACCAGCGCGATCAGCGTGGGTTTCGACCAGTCGTTCAATTGCCGGCGAATATTCTGCCAGCCGGTAGTTTTCTTTTCACTCATTTGAGTTTCATTTGGTCTTCGGTGCAGGCGTTGAGAATTGGCGGTTATATTCCAAGTAGAATCCTGCCCATGGTAACGACCTGCTGCCGCACGCGATCACGATCAGCGGCGCTGGTAAGTGGCAGTACTTGCCTACGTTCTCAATGTTCAACACTCGCAACGCCAATCTGCAGAACGGCAGGCCGAAAGTCTGCGGCAGGATGAGGCGGTCGAGCAATCGCAGGCCGTAAAGCCAACTGAATCCATCAAACCAGCCGAGACGGTAGAGATTCAAAAAACACAAACCGTGCGGCGGCGCATTGAAACTCCGCCACAACAAACCAACCAAAAAAGCCGGAGCATGAGAGTATGAGAAATGAAAACCCTTGTTTCAAAATCAGGCGAGGCGTCAATAGCGATCCCGTCCCCGTGGATAATTTGCGGCTGGAACTCGATTCAAAAAGTTTTTACCTGCTGCCGTGTCACCATTTGGAACTCGTCAAATTTGAAGCTGGCGAAGGGCAGGACACCCTGACGTTGTCATTCTTGAAACGCACGGTGCTGATCACGGGTAAAAACCTGCGCGAATTGGGTCTGGCTTTGCAAGACCGTGCCGTTGAGTTCGTCAGACTCATGCCCGCGCTGGATCGGTATTCGTCGCTGGCCGGGAATGAGGCTTCGATCAAGGCCATCGAAATCGAAGAGAACAAGGAGTAATGTTGATCAGTTTTGTTGGCGGCCAAATTGTATATCACTTTTGTATACGGTTTGTGGTTTTTGTATCCAATCAGGTGCAAACGCTGCCAAAGCCGAAATCAAAAAAGTCCTGTGTTCACAAGCGAAAGCAAGGGGAAGCAAACCGAAACAATTCTCAATTTAGAATTACAAAACCGTTGCTCTACCGCTGAGCTAAGCTGGCAGCTCCACCACCCACATTTTTTGCTTTGTCCGGTTTCCTGTCAAGCTTGCCGGAATAACATCACGCCAATCCGGCGATAAGCTGTGCCTTGACACGAGGGGTTTCATGGCTATCCTCGCACGTTCCGGTTTTTCACCCGGAAGGAAGCCGAATTAATTTATGAAACGCCAGTATCAACCATCGAAAATCCGCCGCAAACGGCAGCACGGATTTCTTA
>JBEKJN010000243.1:0-4503 GCA_050011235.1 Verrucomicrobiota bacterium
TGTCATGCCCGAAATTGCGAAATTCGTCAACAGCGCCGCCGCGAGCATCACGCCGAACATCGCGGAGAAGGTCCTGCGCCAACTGCCGCAGTGGAAACTCGAATTCACGCAAATCAACACGCCCCATTTTCCGCATCTCGTGGATCAGTTGGAATTTCTTGCCAACGCCGTCGAGGACGCGGTTGAAGGCGCGTACAAGGATTTGCCCTACACCGCCGTCGCGCAAGCAGTCTTTGCGCTGGTCTACGCGCACAAAAAAATGGGCATCATTCCGGACAGCATTTTGGAACTGGGCCGCGCGGATGATTCAAGCGTCGTGCGCGCGGTGCTGATTCAGAATGAAAAGGCCTTCGCCGCTTACGCCGGCGCGCAAGGTGTCAACTGGCAGAAAATCACCAACCGGCCCTGAAGTTCAACCGCCGACGCCGGCGTATTCCTCGTCCGTTCGCAGGTCCATGCCCATGAGCACGAAATCGTGCGTGATGGCTTTCATGTCGAGCACATAATCCTCCTGCCGCAGCAGATGCTGGAAACCAATGTGTTCCAGCGCGTGGATGGCGACCTTGCGTTCGCCGTTCAACTCCGCCTCCAATCGTCGCAGGCCGAGGATGCGCGCAATCTCGACCACTTCTGCGACCAGAATTTTCGCCACGTCGCGCCCGCGGTATTGCGGATGCGTCAGGACGGTGACGAGGCCAATGTGGCGTTTCCAGCCGCCGAAACGCTGGTGCAACGTTGCCTCGCCGATGACTTTCTGCCGGTGCAACATCAGCAGGGGCAGGTTCCGCTCAAAATCCGCGTGCCGGCACCAGTCCTTGAACATCGCGCGGTCGAAAATCGGCTGCTTGATGAACAACCGCTCCTCTTCGGGCACGGCCAGGAAGAACTTGTGCAGGCGCGCATCGTCCCGTTTGCTTAGCGGACGCACGACGCATTCCGTGCCGTCACGCAACTTCACCGTGAATGGGAATTTTTCCAAAGCATATTCGAGCATCATAATGGGCCTTTCGTTGCCAGCCTTTCCTTAACATGGAAACCGCCGCCTGAAAAGGCTGGAGGTGAAATAATTGTGAATATTGCGAACGAATTTAGCCCCACGAATTCTCAGGCTGACGGCAACTGATTGATTTGGCAACTCGGAGAATCCGCCCGGTCTTAATCTTGATCCCGCTCCCAATCATAATCGTCTGGCAAAATGGATTGACCCTGCAGCGTTGAAAGGGGGCCGGAACAAATCGCCGCCGATGTGCTGGCGGACGTTTCGTGTGCCAAACCAGGCAATCGGCAAGAAGAGTCTTGGTTGTGCCGGGCGGTGTGCCTACCCTTCCGGCCAGCATCCAGCAGGTAAAACATGCGCAGCTTCACCCAACCCAAGGTCTTGAAATTGGCAGGCATCGCCGCGCTGGCCTCTGCGCTCGCGTGTTATCCTCGTGTGTCGCTTTGGCTGAACCGTTCCGCTCCGATCTGGTATTTGGAGGCCATGATTTTCTTTTGTGGCATTGTCCTCTGGGGTTTCGTATTTGCCTGGCATACGCCATACACCAACCGGCCGGTCTTTGTTCTCAAGCTGGAACCCGGACCGTTCCTCGCGGTGACCCTGGTCGGAATCACCGCGGCGGTGGTGTTTCATCTATTTCTTGACCCGTTGCTCCGGCCCAAAATACCGGATGAATATCCGGCTGACCTGAAGCAATGGTTTGCATGGGTGCTGTTTTCCCTGGCCTTCAACCAGTTGTTTCTGCTCTTCGCCCCTTTTGCCTGGCTCATGCGGCTGTTTCAAAACCGTTGGGTGGCAACCAGCCTGACCGTTCTGTTCGGCGCCTGCATGCTGGCGATGAAAATCCGGTCGCTCCCAACGCCGCTTCCGCTTCCACTGTTTGCGGCATTCCTGGCCGGCAGAATCGTCATGGGATTTCTGGCGGTCTCGTTCTATCTGCGCGGCGGCGTGATGTTGATCTGGTGGTGGACTTTTCTGTTTGAAGCCAGAAATTTGTTGGATTTGGCGGGCAATTCGTAAATCGGCGTGGGAACATCGAGCCACAAAATAAATTTCTGCATCATGCGGCCATTGCCGTTTTCCGAAAAGCCACTACGACATTGCGGGTCAGTTCCGCTCAATGATGTCTGAGCCAACGGATGAAACTCCCCCACCAAACTCTGAAACCATCTGCCTGCTGCGTTTCGACGTTCCATTGGACTGACGTGTTCACGTAACCGCTAATCGTCGTATTGGATAGGGCGGTCTGGATGGGATTCATTTTCTCATTGGCAAACACGGAAACTGACGAGGCAAGAAGAATCCCCAGCAACACACATAATGGTATGAACCGTTGTTTACTCATACAATGGCACCGATGCTACCCGAACCATTATTTGATTTCAAGCTATAATTGAACGCAAACCGGATCTTGGTTAGTGAACAAAACTTGGCGAAGTCGTCGTAACATCATAATGCAAAGGCACAGCGCGGCGCACGATGATTCTGCCTATTGCACTGCGGAGGAATGCTGAAATTTTCACCTTTGCGGCTTTGCGGCTTTGCGGCTTTGCGTTAAAACCTCTGCGCGATGTTTGAACTGCTCAAAACGGATGCCCACACCAAGGCACGACTTGGACGCCTAACTACCGCCCATGGGATCGTGGACACGCCCGTGTTCATGCCCGTTGGCACTCAAGCCAGTGTCAAGGCGCTTGACCCGCGCGAACTCCGTGAGGTGGGCACCCAAATCATCCTCGGCAACACCTATCACCTCAACATCCGTCCCGGACTCGACATCATCCGCGCCGCCGGCGGGCTGCATCGGTTCATGAACTGGGAACTGCCGATTCTCACCGACAGCGGTGGCTATCAGGTTTTCAGCCTTGCCAGGATCCGGAAAATCAAACCGCACGGCGTCGAGTTCAATTCGCATGTGGACGGGGCGCCGCTGTTCCTCGGCCCGAAGGAGGCAATGGAAATCCAGCGCGTGCTCGGCTCGGACATCACCATGGTTTTCGACGAATGTCCCCCGCACGATGCGCCCGCGCGCGAGCAGCATCATGCTGTCGAGCGCACCATTCGGTGGGCGCGTGAATGCCGCGAACAGCCACGCGCTGAAGCTCAACAGGTTTTTGGCATCGTGCAGGGCGGCAACAATGCCGTGTTGCGCGAGGAATGCGCCAGGGCGCTCGTCGCGATGGAATTTGACGGTTACGCCATCGGCGGCGTGAGCGTCGGCGAACCGGAATCGGAGATGTTCAAGGCGATTGAGTTGACCGAACCGTTTTTGCCGGCGAACAAAGCGCGTTACGCGATGGGCCTCGGCACGCCCGCGCAAATGCTTGAGCTGATTGCGCGCGGCGTGGACATGTTCGATTGCGTGCTGCCGACGCGGGTCGCGCGCAATGGCACGGCGATCACGCGCCGGGGCGCGTTCGGCCTCAAAGGCGGCGCCTACAAGGCGGACTTCCGGCCCATCGAGGAAGGCTGCGGGTGCTTCGCCTGCAAACATTTCACCCGGGCGTATCTCCGGCATTTGCTGAACGTGAACGAAATCCTCGGTCTGCGGATGGTGAGCCTCCACAACATGCATCTTTACCTGAAATTAATGGCCGACGTGCGCGCGCATCTTGCCGCCGGGACGTTTGCGGACTTTTACCGCGAGTTCATTGCTAATTACACGCCGTCGCGAAAGGTGCTGTCCGCGCGACAGACGGAAATTGAACGGTAAAAAACACTTTGCGGTTAGAACGGAATGTGGCACCTTGTTGTCATCGTAAAAACAATTTTTACAAAACTATGGGAAAACCAAAAATTATCGCATATTTGAAACCGACTTGCGGTTGGAGCATGGGTGTCCGCGCCGTGCTCAAGAAATACGACCTGCCTTACGAAGACCGCGACGTCATCAACGACCCGCTCCAGCGCCAGGAAATGATTGAGAAGAGCGGCCAAATGCTGAGCCCGTGCGTCGAGATCAACGGCCAGATGCTCGCCGACATCAGCGGTGAGGAAGTCGAGGCGTGGATGCTCGCGAACAAAATCGTGACGCCAAACAGCCGCGAGGCTGATGCGCCGACGAACCAGCCTTGCGCCCACGAAATGCCGGCCAGCGCGCCGTTGGAATTCAGGCATTAAATTTGTAGCGGCGCTCTGTGAGCGTCGCTGAAATCGTGCGGCGGTCACAGAGCGCCGCTACAAAGCCGCGCGCCAAGACAATTGCATTGATTGGCCGCGCTTCGCCGCTACCTTTTCTGGCGTGAGAATCATTGCTTCGGTCGCCGCAATGCAGAAACTCGCTCTGCGCTGGAAACGCACCGGGACGCACACCGGTTTCGTGCCGACGATGGGCTATCTGCACGCGGGGCACCTGAGCCTCGTCAAACGCGCGCGACGGGCCGTCCGCAAAAGCGGCGTTGTGGTCTTGAGCATTTACGTGAACCCGACGCAATTCGGCCCGAAGGAGGATTTTTCAAAATATCCGCGCGACCTGAAGCGTGATTTGAAACTCTGCCGCGCAGCGG
>JBEKJN010000244.1:0-4475 GCA_050011235.1 Verrucomicrobiota bacterium
ATCGGCAAGGTTTTGGACGGCGACATCATCCGCATTCACATTGACTGCCAGCGCAATGAGGGAAGTGTCGATCTGGTAGGAGAGGAGCAACGCCGTTTCACGCCGGAGGAAGGCCGGCGGGTTTTGGCAACCCGCGCGCTGCGAAAGGATCTTGCGTCGAATGCCGCTTTGCCGGAGGACACACGGCTTTGGGCGGCCTTGCAACTGGCCAGTGGCGGAACTTGGGCCGGGTGCGTGTATGACGCGGAGCGAATCATCGCAGCGCTCAAAGCCGGCCGGGCTGCTTTGAAAACGTCTGCCAAATGACACGAGAAAGGCAGTGCGTTCTATAGGCCTGTCGCATCGGCGTTTGCGTCGCTTTCAAAAACCTCGCCGTCAAACACGACAAATTTTTGCTTCCGCAGATTTGAGACGCTTTCCAACGGCGAGTGGCGGGAGAGAATGAAGCGGCCTTGATAACCGGATTTGATTTGCCCGAATTTTTCTCTGAACGCCAACCGGCTTGAACTGCTGCCGGTCGCGGAATTGATCACGGTCAGCGGCGGCAATCCGGCGCGTTCCATCAGCTCCAGTTCACTCAAAAAACCGACGCCATGCGCAACGCCATAGGAACCGGCGTCGCTGCCGGCGATGATTGGCACGCCCAGTTCATGCGCTTTGACGAGGCTCGCGGCATGTTGGTCGAGAATCTTCTTCAGGTTCGATACCACCTTGTCGTCCCAACCCAACCGGTCGGCATGGTCAATCTGCGCCTGCACCGGCGCGAAGGTCGGCACCCAGGCGATTTGCCGGTCGCGCATCCGGGCGAGTTGATCCTCACGAACAAAGAAACCGTGTTCGACGGAATCCACGCCACCTTCGACGGCGCGCTCGATGCCCGCGTCACCGGAAGCATGTGCGAAGGTTTGTTTGCCGAGTGATTTGGCGGTACTAACCAATTCGGAAATTTCTGCTGTCGTCATCTGGGGTTCGGTGGTGACTTTGCCCTGTTTGAAATTGACGATACCGGTTGCAATCAGCTTGATGCGGTCGGCCCCGGCTTTGACCCGGGTTTCCACGCAATGCTTCGGGGAATCGAACTTCTCAATCGGCTCGGCCATGAGACTTCCATAACGCCCTTTATGATGAATCGCAGCGCCGGGGCTGTCCACATAAGGCATCAATGGTCTGTCTTCACTCTGGTAAAGTTTGCTGAGCGCCAGGCCAACGCCGTCCTTGTCACCAGCGTCGCGGACGGCGATGACGCCGATGCGAACCAATTTTTCCAGTCGCCGCTGCGCAGCTTTCAAAAGGGCTTCGGGCGTTTGTTTCAAATGGGCCGCCCGCTGGTGAGCATCCAATTCCGCCCCTTCGAGAAAGAAATGTGCGTGTGCTTCGATGAGCCCGGGCAGGAGCGTGTATTCCGGCAAATCCAAATCCGGTTTGCGCTGGTTTGGATTCAGTAAATTTGCGGGCGGCGAATTTTCACCAACAAAAAGAATTTCTTTGTTGCTGTAAACGACGTACGCGTTGCGCAGCGGTCTCGAACTCGTCCCGTCCATCAACATTCCGACGCGAAGCCAGATGCGTCGTCCGTTGGTCGCCGATGGGATCGTCGTCTTAATCTGCGGGTTGTGCATCGCTCCAGATTTTCATCACGGCCTCGGCCTGACGAAACCCGGCCATTTCCTGGCTTTCTCCCTCGGCGGCCCGGCCTTCCTGCAGGGCATGTCGGAGGCCTGCCACCATCGGGTGGTCTTCCGGCAGCGGTCCGGTGGCGCTTTCGGGATTGGCGATGGCAAAATCCAAGCCGGCTTCCATCCCCATGGTGAGATAGGCTTTTTCGAGTTCATGGCGGACATGTTTGGGGGTGCCCCAGGCGAAATTGGACAGGCCCACGGACAAATGCACGCCGCGCAAATCAGGGTCCTGCCGGATCAGCCGCATGGCATCGAGCCCGATGTTGACCAGTCCGTAGGTGTCGGCCCCGACCGGGGCAAGTCCCGTGTCAACGAGGATTTGGTCATTGCGCCGTCCGGCCTTGGTGACGAGCAGTTCGACAAAATGCTTTGCGGTGGCATGTACGTCCTGCGGATTGAGGCACTGGGCCGACCCGCCGTCGGCAAATTTTTCAGAAGCCATGACGATGACGAGCGTGTCATAGGCCGCGACCAGTTCGATCATTTCGTCGAGATGTTCGCGCGAGGCGGCGATGGAATTCAGGATGGGCGCTCCACCTTTGGAACGGTCGTAATGTTTCAGCGCAACCTTATGGAATTCCACGGACGGATTGTCCATGCACAGCGGAACCCGGGTGACCGCTTGAATCGCCGGAATCACATCGGGCAGGAAGGCCCGCATTTCCTCCAGCTTCACCTGGATTTGCCGGGTGCCATCAATGTTGAGGTCCAGAAAATCCACGCCCAGTTCGGCCTGCGATTTGGCCAGATTCTGATAACCTTCCAGATTTCGGGCGGTGAAGGCGTTGCGGGCCCGGCCGTAGGCGTTGTTGATCAAATCACCAATAATCCGTAGTTTTTTTGCGCTCATTTTATCTTCTCAAATGACGATGGCTTCAATGTGTGGAAACGGGTTGTTGCGGTTTCGTCTCGGTTGTTTTCGGTTCGTCGGTTTTGTCCGAAGAAGCTTTGTCCGCCCGTTTTGCGGCGTGATCGCGTCCCAGCCAGTTGTTCGCCCAGGAGGAAGTCCCCCGGAGCGCTTGATTTTGCACGGCGGGTGCGTGCTGGAGCAATGACTGTTCCTTTCCGTCGTGTTTCAGCCGTTCATAGGCGCGCAACCAGATGCAATCACCGTAACCGTCCACTTCGCAGCGGCCTTCCCGCGTGCCGCCGCAGGGACCATTCCGCTGGTTCTTGGCACATTGAGATTCGGGACACAGAAACGCGATGTCCGGCAGCGAACAATCGCCGCAGTCCTTGCATTGGAACAAAACGGCCTTGCTCAGATGCTCCAAGGCCCGAAGCGGTTTGGGGCCTTGAAAGGAATCTTTGGAGTTGCGGCAAATTTTCGCTCCCCAGTTGCTCAACGTGCTGCCCGGAGTGAACATGATGTCATGAGTCCACTTGGACAACTGATACATCGGGCCGACATGTTTTGATTTTATCGGGGCGACGACGGGTTGCGGGGTTGGCGCTGCCAGTCCGGAGACGGGGTCTTCGGCGTAGTGGAAAAATTCGCCGGGTCGGGAGAATTTGATCTCGCGTGCAAATTGTTTCCAATCATCCGGGGAGAACGTCCGTGCAATCTCCATCACTTTTTCCGTGACGGCGAGATTGTGCACCCCTCCCAGATACGCTCCGCGGTAGCCCAGACCGCGGAAGATGGCAATCTGCTTCGCGGCAAATTCGCAGAAGAAAGCCTTCCCCTTATCGGGGGATTGGCCTTGTTTGAGACAAAGCTCCAGAAGTGCGGGAGTAACAACAATCCCGGGAATCCTGCCACTGTGAAAAACTTGTGCGACTTTCGGGCTTAATAAATAAACATTCCCGATTAACGGAGTGCCCTTCATCCCATGGTCATCCATGTACCGCTGCAGTTCGTGGGCTTTGCGGGAATCGTAGCCGACTTGATTGACGATGAACTGGGCGCCGCATTCGACTTTCTTTTGCAGCTTCAGGTACTGGGGGACGACCTCACCCTCGCGCAGCTTGTAATTGGTGGTGACGGCGCCGATGCAGAACTGGGTTTTCACGAGCCGCTTGCTTTTGCTGTTGCCGAACTCATCTTTGGGATCGAACCCCTGATTCATCTTGTTCAGCATGGAAATCAGGCCGACGGAATCGATGTCGAAAACCGGCTTGGCCATGCCTTGGTCCCCGGTCACCGGATAATCGCCGGTCATGGCCAGAACGTTATTAAAGCCTTCGCTGTTCAGCAGCCAGGCTTCACTCTCCAGGCCGTTTCGGTTCAGGTCCTTGCACGTGAGGTGAATGACGACCTCCTTGCCCGCGTAAAGCAGGGGTTTGCCCAGGGCAGTGGGTGCGAGTTGCGGGTGACCGCCGGCATTGTCGGTGATGGAAATCCAGTCAATGTACGGGCACTCGACGAGCTGGTTGGCGAACGTGCGGGCCTTGACGGCGCTTTCCTCCGCCATGGAGCCGCGGGTGGAAACCAATTCAGTCCCGATGAGAAACCGGGAGGACTGAAATAATTTTTCGCGCAATGACTGCATTTTTGCCCACGCACCATAACAAAATTTGGAAATCAGGGAAACTCTGTTTTCTTTTTGCTGCGAAAAATGCAAAACGCACAAAGAGTTCAACCGCAGATTACGCGGATGAACACAGGTAGAATGGCGCGAGGCAGAGGATGATTTTCGGTTTCATGGATTGTTTTAGAAATTTCTTCAGTCAATGACACTCCACTCTAGAGCATTTTCGATTTAGATAGACGTATTTGGTAAAGCCTGTTATTCTCTGTTTATGAAAAGGGAATTATGCGGCCTTTGAGTCAGGATCTGCGACAGCGCATCATCG
>JBEKJN010000245.1:0-4474 GCA_050011235.1 Verrucomicrobiota bacterium
CCGTGCGAACAAATCAGTTCGGATTCACCATCACTGGGACAGCAAACATCCCCATCGTCGTGGAAGCCCGCACCAATCTGGTCAGTGGAGGGTGGATTCCTCTGCAAACCTGCACTGTCACCAACGGCTCGATCTATTTCAACGATTCCAATTGGACAAATTATCCCCGTCGTTACTACCGCATCCGCTCGCCGTGAGACACGAGCGCGACATTGGTGGATAACTTTGTTTGTCTTTACGCAAAACCAGAACCGACTCGACTTATGACAAAAAGCGATTTCGAAGACTATCCAAAACCCATCTACGATGATGGCGATACCAAATTGGAAATACGGAAATTTAGTGGTTCCATTGCCGAATACAGCCGATTGACCTTACTGATAGCAAATAGACTATTTTTAGAAGGCGAGATCGGGGCAGTTAAGGTTAAGATTCATGGTGATGAGTGCGTATGCCTCAAACCGCCACGCAAAATGAACCTTAAAATAAAAAATGCCCTCCACGATGAGCGATTTGAGGCGGAGGGTGAGGACGACATTTCACACGACGGCGAATTTCTCATAATACAGCTAGGCGATAAACTTGCATTTGACATTGGACGGCTATTTGATGAGAACGATGTTATTTACGATAAAGAACAATACATTCAATTCATAAAAGACCGAGGCACAGAGGAAGGCGAGTTAAAAAAGGCCGTTTATGCAGCGAATGCAACTCGCCCAATGCACCCGAACATTGCAATTCTGCAAGACAGACTTGGTAAGCTTGAGTCCATCATTGAGGCAGTAGAAGTTAATGAAGACGACCGGGATTCGTATGAAAAGGCGGTTGAAATACTTCGTGATGACGACGGTTATTTCTTTGAAGAGATTTATCAAATCAAGGAGGGTATCCGTCCGAGAGGTGCCACGGAAGCTGAAGATGATGCCATGTCTGAAATTGAACGACGGATTGAGCAATTAAAACGAAAGATGCGGCAAAAACTCGATGAGATTGGCTACGAAAGCCCCGAAGATTAAGGCGAAGATATGATGCGGCCAATGATCTGGCTTTGTTGAAGGCGGACGGGCGGTTTGCATTGCTGCCAATTGTTGCCAGTCGCACGGTGAATCTGGGCGGCACGGTGGCGACGGTCGGTTTTCCCGACATCGGTTTGCAGGGGTTCGCGCCCGGAAAAGTGACAGGTGACGTGTGGCGGGTGACGTGATTTCCCGTCCCTCTCCCCGTTTGGCGGGGAGAGGGTGAAATATCTGCGGCGGTGCTGGTGCTGGTTTATTGAAAAATTGCAGGAGACGATGTGCTTGTCCCGCCGTAGCCGGGTGAAGGCGGAAGGAGTCTCTGATTTTTAAGAATGAGTCTCGTTACCTCGACTCCTACAAAAGTTTGAGCCGATTCACATCGGCTGCTACCATCGCGTGAATGGCCAAACCCAACTCCATCGAACTGCCCGATTGTGAGCCGATTCCGATTTTGCATGAGGACCGGTCGGTCATTGCCGTGGACAAGCCGCGCGGCTGGCCTGCATTGATCCGAACACAAAAAGGCGCGTGGACATCCACGCGCCAACGGAAATGTTTTTGAAGGAATATGGATTTATAGAAGTAGGAGACGACGTGAGGAGTCTCTAAATTCCGCTGCTGGTTTTAGTTTGAGACTCGTTACCTCGTCTCCTACAAATTCAATTCAATCCGCGTATTTCACACTGCAACCGTAAGGTTTCGTTTCAGAAACCGCGACCGGTTTGCCGGCAAGCAGTGCATTCACAGCGTCGCGGACGTAATTATGCGCTGTGCGCGGGTCGCCGCTGGGTTCGGGACGATTATCAATCGCGCCGTCGTAAACCAGCACGCCGCTTTTATCTATGACAAACATGTGCGGCGTGGTTTTCATGTCGTAGAGGTGGCCAACGGCGCCGGAGCTGTCGTCAATCCATGCCGTGGCGGTGATTTTTTCATCGGCCCATTCCTGCTTCGCCTGTTCCGGCGTGCGATGGCTGAAATTTTTCGGGTTCACGGAATTCACCAGCAGCCACACAACACCTTTGGCCGCCATGTTACTTTCCAGTTCCTGCATCGCGCCGGTCGCGTAGTGATTGTGGCAAAAAGGGCAATCGGAATTGTAGGATTCGAGCACGACAATCTTGCCCTTGTAATCGCTGAGTTTGACGGTCTTACCGTTGATGTCGGTGGCCGTGAAATCCGGCGCAAGCTTGCCGATTTCCACCGCCTGCACCGCCAGGGCCAAGGTTAATGCTGCAAACAACACCAGTGTCTTTTTCATAAGCTTAAATTCAGTTTTATATGTTAGTTGCTAAATTACAAAATACAAGACGCAATTGGCCGCCTTTTGGTTCAAAAATCTTTGTAGGAGCCGAGGTGACGAGGCTCAAACTGGAAAGCCAGAATAAATTAGAGACTCCTTACGTCGTCTCCTACCGCTTGTCGGCGCGATCCAGCGCATCCAGCACGATGCCCGGCGTCAAAATTGCCGGCAACACAATCGGTTCGGCGTCCGGGTTTTTCGGATAAACCAGAACCAGCGGCACACCGGCACGGTTGAAGCGGTTCAGTTCCGTTGTGATGCTGTCGGGGAAATGTGTATAATCGCCAACCAACGCGACCGCGTTGATGTCCTTCAATTTCTTGCGGACGGAAGAAATTTCGACACTGGTTTTTTTGTTCACCTGGCAGGTCAGACACCAGTCGGCGGTGAAATCCACCAGGACGGGTTTTCCGGCGGCGCGCGCCTGCGCGACGGCTTCCGGGTTCCACGGCTGCCAGTCTATGCCGTCCGGTGATGCTTTCAACGAACCTGCGGTCGCGGCAACCATCGGTTCGCGCCAATGCAACTGGTTTTCCAGCGCGAAGGCGTAGCCGCCGATGACCAGAATTAGAACGACGACGAGCGCGATGCCTTTGGCGGCGCGGCCGCGTTGAACGAACTCGCCAAAAATCCACGCCGCAAACGCCATCAGCACGAGAAAAACACCGAGCCACAAGACGTTCGTGCTGTAATCGTCAGCCGCAAGATTGAAGAGCCACACGGCCGTCAACAGCATCGGAAAGCCCATCGCAATCTTGAACTTTTCCATCCACGCGCCGGGCTTGGGCAGGAATTTCAGCCACGCCGGGTTCCAGCTCAGCATGACGTAGGGCGCGGCGAGGCCAAGGCCGACAAACAAAAAAATCAAAATGATGACCGATGCGCTTTGCGCGAACGCAAAGCCGAGTGCGGGTGCCAGAAACGGCGCGGTGCAGGGCGTTGCCAGCGCCGTTGCCAGCAACCCATTGAAAAACGCGCCGGCCGCGCCTTGCTTTGAAGCAAGCTGTCCTGCCGCGCTCAACGTGCTTCCGCCGAGGGTGACTTCGAACACGCCGAACAGATTCAGCGCCACGAGCATGATGAGGGTGGTAAGCACGACGATGAATTCCGGGCTGCCGAATTGCATGCCCCAACCGGCGTGATGTCCGGCGGTCTTGACGCCGATGACGATGGCCGCCAGTGCGAGGAACGACACCATCACGCCGAGCGCATAAATCAATCCGAGCGCGCGGACGCGGCTTGGCTCGTGTTGGGCGTGGTTGATGAAACCGAGAATTTTCAGCGCGATGACCGGCAGCACGCACGGCATGATGTTCAGGATCAACCCGCCGATGAAGGCGTAGAGTAGCATCTTCCACAGCGGCTGTGAAAGTAGGACAGGCGTCCCGCCTGTCTCCATATTTTGGTCTGATTTTTCAGAGGAGTTAGAGACAGGCGCGACGCCTGTCCTACTCGTTGTTTGGCCAGCCGGAGCTTCGTCGCTGATGGTCAGCACGACATTGAATCCTTGGCGATGATCGCCGTTTTCCATGACGATAACGCCGCTTATTTGCTTGGGCCAGTCGCCGGAGTATTTTTTGACGAGCTTACGCCAAAGCACGTCAATGGGGCTGGTTGAGAGATTTTCAGTTGCAGGCTGGATTTCGAAATCATCGCTGCCATTGGGAAAGAAATCAGATCCCTCGGTTACAAGTCGGATATTATAGGTTGGTGGTTGATCTTTGAGAAATGCGGACCATTCGATGATTAGCGGCCGCGTATCGCCATTTGCAGGCTTTTCCCACCAAGCCCTGCAGTTGTTAAAGTTGGTGAGCACCCTCGGCACTTTTTCTTGCCACAATCGAATAAGCGTGGCGTCGGCGGAAGGTTTGGTTTCATTGCCGATGTTGAGCGTGGCTTCGACGTCGCCGTTGCCGGGGATGCAGGATTCCTTGCATTCCAGCCAGGAAACTTTCGCCTTCAAATCTAGCGGGCCGGGCTTCAGGTCGGTGGCAAGCTTCAGCGGTACGATGAGCATGACCTCGTCGTTGTAACCGTAGGTGGTCACTTCCGCAGGCGGCAATTTTTCCGGGAGCGGCCATTGGATTTCGCCGGCGGTGACGCTGGGTGGGAGTTGCCACTTGATTTTGGTGGCCATGCCGGCCTCGCCGGG
>JBEKJN010000246.1:0-4416 GCA_050011235.1 Verrucomicrobiota bacterium
ACCGCCGTCCTTTCATAATCACGGATGCTGTCCCGCAGTTTTTGTTCGGCGGTTTGTTTGTCCGCGCAGTTCAGCGAAATGTCCCGCGCCTTGGCGTCACCATTTAGTTTGAGCCGCGCCCGCCAAATCCGATTGAAAACCTGTTTGCCATTGCGCTGACGTTTTGGCCGATAAATGTAAGCGATCATATTTCTCCTTTCGTTAATTTGCACCTTGTCCGCTCAACCGTCGAAAATATTCTTTAACTTTGCTTTCCAACATCCCCACCACGCCGCCGCTGCGAACCAATGGCGGCAACTCGCCGTTCTCCGCCTTCCGTCTCACCGTCCGCTTGCACACGCCAAAAATCCGTTCCAGCTCGGGTAACCGGATCAGCCGGTCATTAAATTCATTTTCCGGGTTCATCTTCGTCCTTCCATTTCCATCGCTTTTCTTTTTTGTCCCACTTCATTCCCTGTTCCAGCCGGTTCCGATAAAATTGAGCCTTCTTTTTGTCGGACGCCATCGCCGCCATCGCTTCCGCCAGCAGTAAAAACACGTCCTGCTGCCGGTTTTCCCGGTCAAATTCGTCCTTCTCATATCGCACTTTCCGATCCCGCTTGTCTTTCGGGTCGGTGTCGGCAAAGTCTAGGGCTTCCACGGCTTCCTTCACGGTTTTGGGTTCATCTGCCACCGCCGCCGGTTTGAGCTTTTTACGCTGCTCCATCAGGCTTTCATCCGGCTCATCCACATAACCCATCCGGCGTTTCATTTCCACCACCCACGCCTTGCATTCGCTCATGGACAACAGGATGTAGGGGCGCAGTTTGACTTTGCGTTTGGTGCCGAAGAAGGTGCTTTCAACGTGGGTGATGTAAAAAAAGAACGCAGTCAGCTTGCCTTCCTTGATGCGTTTGTGGACGGCTGCCCGCTGGACGGGCACGAACATGGTGACGCCGGCGGGTGAAATGCCCACGTCGCCCTTGTAATGCAAGCCGAGGTCTTCAATCCACTGGCCGCATTCGGCGTGCGTCCCCTCCCGGCGGTAGGCGCGCGTGCCGGGCGTCGGCTCGCCGACAATCTTGCGCAAATCTTTCGGCACCTCGATAAATGGAAACTCAATGAACCCCATATTTCTTACATAGTATCTTACTAGATACAATTGTCAACTACAAATCCGCAGGCGAATTATTTCTCAGACCGGCCAGATTTTGAATCAGTAACACCAACGGACCTGAATTGCCCGGTTGCATTATGCTGCGGTTGCCGAAACTGTTGCGGGCGTTGCCATGTTGAGTTTAACCAGCGCAACAGGGTGCTTATTGTGATTTTTCAGAACAATTCTTGTCGCCTCCTGATGTTTTGTTAAGGTGGAGAAAATGATCCCCGCCGTCCGAGTCATTTGTTTCGCGATGCTGTTATCGGCATTTCCCTTTCGGGTTGTGGCGGAGGATTTCACCAATGCCATCCATGCGTTCCTGCAACAGCGCGTCGAGGCTGAAAAGAAGGATGTTGGCATGGTGGTTGGTATTGTAGATGAGCATGGCAGCAGCATTGTCAGCGACGGCAAAATGGATAACGGGACCGATCAGGAAGTGAATGGCGACACCCTGTTCGAAATCGGTTCCATCACGAAGACGTTCACCGCGTTGTTGCTACAGGACATGATCGAGCGCGGCGATATGAAGCTGGATGATCCCGTGACAAAGTATTTGCCGGAGTCGGTCAAAATGCCGACCCGCAATGGCAAGGAAATCACCTTGCTCCAACTGGTGATCCACACTTCCGGGCTTCCAGAAAACCCTGACAACCTTGGCCCGACTTGGGCTGATTATAGCACCGACCAGTTATATGCCTTTCTATCCGGCTACAAATTGACTGATGACCCCGGAACGCGTTACAAGTATTCGAATCTTGGAGCGTCATTATTGGGGCATGTCATAGAGTTGAAAGCGGGCACGAATTACGAATCGCTGGTGGCGGATCGGATTTGCCGGCCATTAGAAATGAATAGCACCCGGTGCATGCTGACGCCAGAACTGAAAGTCCGATTGACCCCCGGACACAATCAATTCGGAGACTCATTGTGGAATGAAAACCGCTCTCCAATTTTTTATCCTCAAGGCGGGCTGCGCTCGACGGCCAACGACCTGCTGAAATACGTCTCGGCTTATCTTGGCGTGGCCCGGACCGGTCTTGCACCACTTTTTGAAAAGACGCATGAGGTTCACGTTCAATCCGGGATTCCCACCCAAAACCTCGGTTCGTGGGTTGTCCAAACTGATCCACAGGGAAGAAAATTTGTCTTCCACGCCGGAGACACGGCTGGCTACAGCGCGTTTGTCGGTTTCGACGAAACGAGGCATCGCGGCGTGGTGATTTTGTGTTCTACTGCTGACCCCGAAGACGTTGACGGCATCTTTGCCCTTTTACTCGAAAATGAATGGCATTCGGATCAGCGGCCCAAGGAGATAAAGATCAGCGGCAGCATTTGTGATTCGTTTGTTGGGCAATACCAGCGCTCGCCGCATTCTGCTTCCGCGCCCGGCATTGGGATTCGCCGCGAAGGAAACCGGATCTTCGCCCAAACCACAGGACCAAGATCTTTGGCGATTCGTGCGCTGTTGCCCTCCATCGAAGGTGAATTATTGCCGGAATCGGAAACCCGTCTTTTTGGAAGGTTGAGCGGTATGCCCATAACCTTTTCCCGAGACACTCAAAATAAGGTTACTGGCCTGACTGTGCAATTTGGCGGTGAAACATTTTATTATGAGAAAATTTCTAATCAGCCGCCACAAGCTCCCGAACCACCCAAACGCCCCGTTGCCATCAAGCTGGACATAAAGCATCCTTGATGCCTGTGTCGGCCACTACGAATTTGGGACGAACGCCGCGTTTTCCACTGGAATGAAACTCACGCTCCGGCGACAAGGAGATCAGTTAGTCTCGCAAGCCTGGGCCGGGAACGGCACTGATGGCCCTGTTGATGTTTATCCTGAATCGGAAACGAAGTTTTTCGACAATTTTGGCAACCAATGGACCTTTATTAAAAATGACAAAGGCGAAGCAACGGCTGTCATTGTCCACCATCCGGCGGGGTTGCCGGATACCGAGGGAAAGAAACTTAAAAACGAATGATCGCACCATTGGCAAAATTTCTTGACTGGTCGGCCTTTCAGGTCGAAACCACGATGTTGTTGCCCGCCAATGGACAAAATCCTCGGCTGGAGGAATCGCTCGAATTTCTAAACGGGCCGGATTTCATTCCCGCCGAAAATCATCCAACGCTTTTTCCAGCTTTTTGAATGTTTCTTCCAAGCGCAGCACCAGCGGAGACATTTTCTGCCAATCTAAATCAAAGGAATAAGCGTTGCGGAACACATGACGGAAACGCAGATATTCATTCAACGAGTCGTGAAGTTCTTCCGACAGCAACGCCGGTCGGTGCGCGGTCGGCGATTTCATCCGCAGCAACAGTTCACGATGCCAGGAATCACCCCGCACCGGCTCGCCGTCCAACTCCATCGCCACACGCTTAAAAATATTTTCTACGCCGGTGTAGAATGAATGGAGCAAGGCTGCCAGCGCGGACAGTTCGATTTCAGTCGGGGTCGTGGTGCGGCATTTGGTGAGGAGTCCGTGAATCCCAGACAACAGACGCTGCAATTGTTCGCGTTCCGTGGCCTGTTGTTTGCGAAATTTATCCCACGCGGACGAGTTCATTCTCCGTGCGAAGGTAGCGGGTGAACGGCGTGTTGATGTCCAAGTCAATCAAATCAACCGAGCGGCCAATCAAATCACTGACCCGCGCGCCCATGCGATAGAAAACCGACGGCGGCAGACCGGAAACCGCCAGATCGAGATCGGAAGCGGCATCACCCGTCCCTTTGGCAGCGGAGCCGAAGACGTAAATCTCCCGTGCGCCAGCGGTTTTGAGTTCGGCAGCAACGCGTTGGATTAAAATGTTTGTCTCGGTGCTCACGCTGTGTTTGATACTGCGTCGTTTGAGGCTGAAAGTCAAAGTTTTAAGAAATACGCCTTCAATTCCAAATAATTGGACTGGCGTGAAAATCCTCTCGTGCGCAAAATCCTAAAAGCAAAACTCCCGGAGCCGGGTGGCGGGTCAACGGTGGAACTCGCAGCGCAGCGGAGAGTCTTACCTTGACGCGACGACCGGCGACACACAATCGAATTTCGGATTCGCGCACACGGCAACCAGCGGATGCGTTGATATGGTATTGACGGGAACATCCCAAAGCATCGGTTCACTGTGAAATCTCACGTTTGTCTTGCCCTTATCTGCGGGCAATTTATCGTCGGGTAAGAGAGCGGCATTGCTGCCGCTCCCTCCCCTAAGAACCGGACATGATGGTTTCCTCTCATCCGGCTCAAGCCACTGCAAAGCTCCGCGCGAGCGGAGCCGGTTTCACGACGGTT
>JBEKJN010000247.1:0-4400 GCA_050011235.1 Verrucomicrobiota bacterium
GTGCTGGTTGGCGCGGAAGGTGCCGGACTGCTTGAGCAGGCAGTCCACGAGCGTCGTCTTGCCGTGGTCCACGTGCGCGATGATGGCGATGTTCCTGATGTGCTGCATAATTTAAAACCGAGTTGGATAGTCTGCCTTTTAAACGAGAAAGGTCAAGCTGCGTGTGAGAGGAAATTAGACACGAATTTCACGAATTCTCACAAATTAAAAGCCTGTAAGGCTGAAAGAAAATAGCCCGGGGTAAGGACGCCACCCCGGGTAATCGTTCCACAAATAAATTCCTTCTCCCATCCGATGGGAGAAGGTGGTCCCGCAGTGCGGGACCGGATGAGGGACAGGATCAGGAAGTTATCGCCATTTCGTTTGAAAACAATTCCGCAATCCAGCATGGTTTGGGCATGACAGCAAAGGCAGTCATCGAAGAAATCAAGCACCTGCCGCCTGACGAACAATCATGCGTCATCCAATTCGCCATCGAACTCGCGCGCAAACGCCAGCTTTCTGGGAAAGAATTGGGCGCTTTGGCAAAGCGAATGGTTGAAGCGAAAGACTCTGCGGAAACTGCCCGCCTGAAAAAAGAGATTGTGCGTGGATTCTACGGCATCCCAACGGGATAAAATCATTCAGCCCGGCGTTGCGAGGAACGAGCTACGCCGGGTGATGGTCAAAATAAAATCAAAACCCCGACGGGGTTTTATCAAACGGATGGCGAATGGGATTCAACTCTTTCAGAGTTGATGAATTTGTTTGGGATGTTCACCCAGCGTAGTCGCTGGCGCGTCAACGCTGGGCTGAAGGATGCAATCCTTTCAGGATTTTGGCTTCGACAGATTTGCGACATTTTGTGCAATATGCGCCTGACACTGATCAATAACGCCGGTGTATGCTTTATTGAACCAAGCAATTCCCTTTTCAGCAGTTTCAATGTCTTTTGCACTGACCTCTATATCAAACGGTTTTTTTGGATGCATTAGGCGATTACGAATCTCAAAAATGGCGCAAAGCGCTGAAAATCCTGCTTCATAATCTATAAGGACAGTTGCGCCGAATGCTTTTGCAAAGAGCCGAAATGATTCTTTAATTGCATCGGGGGGTGAAAGAAATCTGCGCCGTTGAATTCCATTTTTAATTTGTATCTCAGACAAAATTTCTACTTCGCTCGAATCAAATTGCACGTTTGAAACGACAGCCATTTTTTCCGCCATTCTTCGGAAATTAAAAAGTGTAGCTTCAATTGCAGCGCACAGACATCGAATTGCGGTGCGAGACCAAAACTGCGACGGATTGGATTGCCATTGTTTGATTGCAAAGGCAACTTCGGAATGAAGCGGAAGATATGTCATTCCTGAAAGCTTGACTAGCTTATGGAGTTCGGCGGCTTTATCGAATAAAGCCTCTACCTCTGATTTTTTCATTCCAAAAGCGTGCCCATGAGCCGAAGTTTGCGCGGGAAATTTATCAGCGTCAATCCGTGTCCATCCGTGGTTAAATTAATTTCTTCAACTTCGCATCCTCGCCGAGTTTCCTGACCAGTTCCTTGACCTTTTGCGCCTGACTTTTGTGCGCGAGCAACACCGCGTCGTCCGTCTGCACCAGAATGGAATCCCGCAAGCCAACCACCGCAATCGGCGTGCGCCGGTCTTTGGTGCGCGCATCGAAGATGATGTTCCGCGCGGCGTCCACGTGGATGAAATCGGCCACGGCGCAGTTCCCTTCCGGGTCGGCCTTGAGATGCCGCGCCAGTGCCGTCCATGAACCGAGATCGTCCCATTCGAACGCGCCGTCGGCCACGATGACGTTTTGCGAGTGCTCCATCAGCGCGTAATCAATCGAGGCTCTTTTAATGCCGGGATATTCCTTTGCCAGCACCTTGGCGAGTTTTGCCGGTTGGTTGGCCACTTTGAACCAGCGCTGGCACGCCGCGTACATATCCGGCTGATGCTTCTGCAAGCCTTCCGTGATGGTCACAAACGACCAGACGAACATGCCGGCGTTCCAGCGGTATTGGCCGCTGTTGACATATTCGAGCGCCCGGTCGAAATGCGGCTTCTCGACGAACCGCTCCGCCCGATAAAACGTGGTCCTGGTCTTTTTCGCGCCTTGCGCCGGTGGCAATTCCGGGCCGACATGAATGTAACCGTAACCCGTGTCCGGCCCGGCCGGCTGGATGCCGATGGTAATGATGGCCTGCCCGCGACCGGCCAGATCGAATGCGTCGCTCAAAACCTGCTGGAACTTTTTCTCGTCGGGAATCACGTGGTCGGCGGGCAGCACGGCCATGACGCCGGTTGTGGAACGCGCGCCAACGAGTGCCGCGCCAAGCGTGACGGCAGCGCAGGTGTCCCGGCCAATCGGCTCGGCGACGAGATTGGCTTTGGGGATTTTTGGGAGTTGCTTGCGGACTTCCGGCAATTGCGCCTCGTTGGTGATGACAAAAACATTTTTGGCCGGCACAAGCGGCAGCACACGGTCAACGGCCTGTTGCAGGAACGAGCGTTTGCCGAGCAACGTGAGCAATTGCTTGGGCATTTTCTCGCGGCTGACCGGCCAGAACCGTTCGCCGCGCCCGCCCGCCATGATGATGACGAACCGGTCTTTTACGTCAGTTTTGATTTTCATAATTCTTTGACACGGATTTCACAGATTTTCACTGATTAAATCCGTGTTAATTCGTGCAATCCGTGTCTAAACCGCTTTCACTGCGCGGGCCAGCATTTTCACGAATTCACTCACGCGCTTGACCAAATCCTTCGATTTTCCGTGCTTCGCAATTTGGTTCACCACCGCGCTGCCGACCACGACGGCGTCCGCGACGGACGCCACTTTCTTCGCCTGTTCGGGCGTCGAGATGCCAAACCCGATGGCGATGGGCAGTTTCGTGTGCGCGCGGATTTTGGCGACCTGTTGCGCGAGATTGGACGCAACCTGCTTTTGCATCCCGGTCACGCCTTCACGCGAGACATAATAAATAAACCCGCTGCCGCGTTTGACGATGAGTTCGATGCGGTCCTCCGGCGTCGTCGGCGCGACGAGATAAATGTGGCAGAGACCAGCCTTGCGCATGAGCGTTTCGTAATTATCCGATTCTTCCGGCGGCAAATCGAGCACGAGCAAACCGTCCACGCCCGCCTTCGCCGCATCTTTGATGAATCGTTCCAAACCGACCTTGTGAATCAGGTTGAAGTAAATGTAGAGAATAATCGGAATTTCCGAGCGCTGGCGGATGGCGGCCACGGTTTCCAAAACCTTGGGCGGCGTGGTGCCGGATTCCAGACCGCGTTGCGCGGCGAGCTGATTCACCAAGCCATCGGCCAGCGGGTCGCTGAACGGTACGCCGAGTTCCAAAATGTCCACGCCCGCCCGATCGAAAGCCAGGGCGAGTTCGCGCGTGGCGGCGAGGTTCGGATCACCCGCGCCGATATAAACGATGAAACCTTTTTTGCCCTCGCGCTTTAACCGCGCAAAACGTTCCACGATGCGATTCATGTGTTGGGGAGTTTCCGGTTTGAAGATTCAAGTATCAAGCGGATTGTAGGAGACGACGTGAGGAGTTTCATAATTTCCGATTTACGATATACGATTTACGCAGTGAGCAGAAATCGGTGAAGGGCGCGTATATCGTAAATCGCATATCGTATATTCAGTCAGAGCCTCGTTACCTCGGCGCCTACAAAAAATATTTTGAAAAGTCCGCGCATTGACCCCGCCTTGTTTTTCAAGCATTATCCCAGCATGGCAAGCACCTTCGGGCATCTGTTTCGCATCACGACGTGGGGCGAATCCCACGGCGGGGGCGTGGGTGTGGTCGTGGACGGTTGCCCGCCGCGACTCAAGCTGACGGAGGCCGACATCCAGCCCGATTTGGACCGCCGCCGTCCGGGCCAGTCCAAAATCGTCTCGCCGCGCAAGGAATCCGACACGGTGCAAATCCTTTCCGGCACGTTTGGCGGCAGGACGCTGGGCACGCCGATTTGCCTGTGGGTCAAAAATGAGGACGCCCGGCCCGAAGCCTACGCGGAAATGAAAACCAAGTTCCGCCCGTCGCACGCGGACTTCACGTATTTCGCCAAATATGGCATCCGCAACTGGCAGGGCGGCGGCCGCGCGAGCGCGCGCGAAACGGTCGGCCGCGTCGCTGCCGGCGCCATCGCCAGGAAAATTCTACGCGAACGGTTCGGCGTTGAAACCCTGGCTTACGTCAAACAGGTCCAGCGAATCGTCGCGGACGTGAACCCGGACAAGGTGAAGTTCAAGGACGTCGAGTCGAACATTGTCCGCTGTCCTGACAAAAAGGCCGCGGAGAAAATGATCCGGCTCATCGAAAAAATGCGCAAAGCCGGCGACACCGTCGGCGGCATCGTCGAAGGCATCGCCCGCGGCGTGCCCGCCGGCTGGGGTGA
>JBEKJN010000248.1:0-4390 GCA_050011235.1 Verrucomicrobiota bacterium
TACATTTCCAAGATGACGCGCATCGCCGGTCTGCCGCAGACGGCCAGTGAACGCGCCTTCGATATGTTTCTAAAGGTGCGGCACATCCAGTCCAAAAATGACGGCGGGGGAGTTGTCTTCGCCACCGGCACGCCCATCGCCAACAGCATGGCCGAGATGTTCACGATGCAGCGGTATTTGCAGCCGGACGATTTGCAGAAACACAAGCTGCATCATTTTGACGGCTGGGCGGCGACATTCGGCGAGCCGGTGACGGCGATGGAACTTGCGCCCGACGGGGCGGGCTACCGGCTCAACACGCGCTTTGCCCGCTTCATCAACGTGCCGGAATTGATGCAATTATTCCGGCAGACTGCCGACGTGCAGACGGCGCAGATGCTCAATCTGGCGCGACCGAAACTTGAAGGCGAGAAACCGGCCATTCGCAGCGCACCCGCCACGCCGGAATTGAAAAAGTTTGTTCAATCGCTGGTCGAGCGCGCCCACAGATTGAAAACCGAGCGCGTTGATCCTTCGGAGGATAATATGCTCAAAATCACGAGCGAGGGACGCAAGGCCGCGCTCGATTTGCGGTTGATGCTGCCTTCGGTGAAGGACGACCCGCAAAGCAAAGTCAATCTGGCCGTCGAAAACATTTACCGCGTTTGGGAGGCGACCAAGGATGATCGCCTGACGCAACTGGTCTTCTGCGACCTGTCCACGCCAAAGGACAAGGGCTTCTCCGTTTATGATGACATGGCCGAAAAACTGGTGAAACGCGGCGTGCCACAGGCGGAAATTGCCTTCATCCAGGATTACGATGCCGACAATGCAAAACTGGCTCTGTTTCGTTCAGTGAACGCGGGCAAGACGCGCGTCCTTTTCGGCAGCACACAGAAAATGGGATCGGGAACGAATGTGCAGGAGCGTCTGGTTGCGCTGCATCACCTTGATGCTCCGTGGCGGCCCGCCGATGTTGAGCAGAGGGAAGGCCGTATTTTGCGGCAGGGCAACAAAAATGCCGCTGTGCAAATTTATCGTTACGTCACCGAAGGCTCGTTCGATGCGTATATGTGGCAGACGTTGGAAACCAAAGCAAAATTCATTTCCCAAGTGATGAGTGGCGACATGACCATTCGCCGCATCGAAGACCTCGACTCGACCGCGCTCACCTATGCCGAGGTCAAGGCCATCGCCTCCGGCAATCCGCTTGTCATTGAAAAGGCGCAGGTGGATGCCGAGCTGATGAAGCTCACCCGGTTGCGTTCCGCCCATGCCGAGGAGCAATACCGTATTCGCGCCAATCTGCGCCATTCGCACGAGGAAGTCCAACGATGCACCGAACGGCTGGTAAATTTGCAACAGGACCTGGCCGTGCGTCAGGACACGTCCGGCGACAAGTTCCGCATCGAACTGGACGGGCAGACGCTCGACAATCGCGGCGTCGCCGGTGAACTGCTTTTGCGGCGCGCGGGAAAAATCAAAAACAGCTTCGGGGCAAATGCGCGCGTCGGGAAATTTGCCGGTTTTGATTTGTCGCTGCACGCCTCATATAACAACGAGGTCGAGTTGCTCTTGCACGGCAAAAACAGTTACAGCGCGCGGGTCACGGACACCGCGCTCGGAACAATTCGCTCGCTGGAATCCATCGTGCAGGGATTCGAGGAACGTGCCACCGGACTTGAACGCGACATCCGCGATTCACAAAAGCGGGCGAAGGAATTTGAATCCAAAGTCAACGCGCCATTCGAGCATGACAGGCGTTACCACCAGCTTGCCGAACGTCAGGCCGAGATTGAGGAAAAACTTGATCTCACAAAAAACCAAGCATCGAGCCAAGTGGATGCCGTAGCCACCGACGAACGTGAAGACAATTCCGAGAAACAAGGTGAAGCGAAACCCATAAAGCAGTCCCGACGCGCTGCGGTTCGCGTATGAATACAGAAGAAAGATTGAAACGGTTATTCGCAGCGTCACCGGAACAGATGCAGGCCATTGACGGCATTCTTGAGTCGGGTATTCGTGAAAAGCCAATCGCAAAGCCCGGCCCACTCCTTTTAGGAATGATGGCTTCGGCAAAATTTCTCGGCGTGAGCCGCACGACTCTTTGGCGAATGGTTGAAAAAGGACGGCTGCAAAAAATTGAAATCTTACCCGGCAGCTTCCGGCTTCGCCGCGCTGATCTCGAAGCGATTGCAAACAAAAATTAAGCCGCATTGAACGGCTTTCGTTTTCAAAATTTAAGTGGACTTTTCTAGCAAAAGATATAGATTTATGGCCGAAACTTGTTGGCGGTTTTGTTGGTTTTTGTGCGAGAAGTTTCACCTTGTTTCGTCAGGTTCCAAGTTTCGACGAGGAATCGGAAAACATAATGAAAATCGCATTAAAAGCCTTGAAATGAGATAAAGAAAAGACTCAATCGGGGGCAAGCCTTCACACTCATAACCTGAAGGTCGCAGGTTCAAATCCTGCCCCCGCAACCAATTTCAACCCCGCCCTGTGCGGGGTTTTTCATGGTCGTCAAAACTTTGACACTTCGCGGCTAATCTTTATGCTTAACCCGTGCGCACCGTTCACGTCTCACTGGGCAGCCGCAGTTACGCCATCAAAATCGCGCCGGGTTTGATTGACCGGCTCGGTCGCGAATGCGCGCGCCTGAAGCTCGGGCCGCGTTGCGCCATCATCACGGACACCAACGTTGGCAAACGATATGCCAAATCCGTTTTCAACTCCCTCGCCACGGCGGGTTTTTCGCCATCGCTGATTATTGTCCAGCCGGGCGAACCGGCCAAAAGCTTGAAAACGGTACAGTCCTGCTACGACCAGCTCGCGGTGCACCGGCTCGAACGCAAATCGTTCATCGTTGCGCTCGGCGGCGGCGTGGTGGGCGATTTGGCCGGGTTTCTGGCGGCGACTTATCTGCGCGGTCTTGCATTCGTGCAGGTGCCGACGACCTTGCTCGCGCAAGTGGACAGCTCCGTCGGCGGCAAGGTCGGCGTTAATCTGAACGCCGGGAAAAACCTGGTCGGCGCGTTTTACCAGCCACGGCTGGTGGCGTGCGACCTCGACACTCTGAAAACCTTGCCCGACCGCGAATTCCGCGCCGGCCTCGCCGAAGTCATCAAATACGGCATTATTTACGATGCGAAACTATTCGGGCAAATCGAAGGCGACTTCCCGAAACTGCTCAAACGCGAACCGAGAATGCTCGCGGCGGTCGTCGCGCGCTGCTGCGAAATCAAGGCTGCGGTCGTCGGGAAGGACGAAACCGAGGGCGGCCCACGCGCCATTTTGAATTTCGGCCATACCATCGGACACGCCATCGAGGCCGTTTCCGGTTATGGCAGATTTTTGCACGGTGAGGCGATTGCCATCGGCCAAGTCGCGGCCGCCAAAATATCCAGCAGCGTTCTTGGCCTGCCCGAACGCGATCTCGAACGGATTATTCGAATGTTTCGACGCGCGGGTCTGCCCACGACTGTGAAATTGCGTGCCGGGCAGCGCCCCAAACTCTTTGCCGCCATGCGCCTCGATAAAAAGGTCAGCGGTGGCGAAATCAAATTCGTGCTGGCAAAGGAAATCGGCAGGGTCGAATTCGGCCACAAAGTCCCTGCCGCCCTGATCGAACAAACCCTGAACCTGTCCTCCTTCGCCTCCGGCTCCGGCGCGACCGCGCCGAAACGAAGTGAAGGCGGCCAACCCTCAACCCTCGACTAACGCAGTGGCGGCTGTCAGCGAAACTATCGTCCGGGAGTACTTCGAGTTGCACGAGTTCCTGGTGCGACAACGCCGGAAGTATATCGCGCAGACCCGGCGCGAGGAGGACGAC
Organism: Verrucomicrobiota bacterium; assembly: GCA_050011235.1. Lineage (GTDB taxonomy): Bacteria > Verrucomicrobiota > Verrucomicrobiia > Limisphaerales > UBA11358 > UBA11358. The sequence continues at coordinate 3,809 of JBEKJN010000248.1, forward strand.
ATTGATTTCTTCGTGCTGAATCCGCACCCGCAGAAGCGCGATGCCGGGGTGCCGTTTATTTTGTCGTCACCGGACCTGAAGTTTATCGAACGCGCCGTCGTGGTGGTGAAGGGCTGGCACACCGAAACGTTCAGCATGGCGGTGCTGGCGCACGCGCCGGAGATTTTCCGGTTCGTGGAGCCGAAGGTGTTTCAACAGGCGGCGCGCGCATTTGGCGCGGACGGCGCGCCGACGAAAATCCTCGTTGTGCCCGCGTTGCCGCAGGGCGAGGACGCGCGCAAGCAAAGCATCGAATTGCTCCGGTCGAAGGGCATTGACGCCGTGATTCCATTTCACGTGATGCTCGCTGATCTCATCGGGCACATTGAGGTGAATCGCAACTATCAGAAGTCCGACCTGCTCCAGATGATCCGCATCCTGAAAAACTATGATTTCTTCAAGGAACCGCAGTTGGAATTGTTCAAAACGAGGCGGAAAAAGCGCTGAAACTCTGAAACAGACACAACTGGCGGACGAATTGCGGCCTTTGAACACATCCGTTCAAAGGTAGCGGTTTCTATGGTTCCGACCGCCGTCGCTTTT
>JBEKJN010000249.1:0-4389 GCA_050011235.1 Verrucomicrobiota bacterium
CTTCGCCATCACGCACAATCATCTTCGCCAGTTCCAGACAGACGGGACCAAGCGCAGCTTGGAAAATTCCGAACTCCGAACTCCGAACTCCGAACTTCCGGTTCCCCGCCAACCCATTCGCCAGCACCAACACCGTGTCGTTCGTGCTCATGTCGCCGTCCACGGTGATGCGATTGAAACTCCGCGCCACAGCCACCTCCAAGGCAGCCTGCAACGTTTTCGGTTCAATCACCACGTCGGTGGTGATGAAACACAACATCGTCGCGTGCAGCGCGGCGGGCCGCACACCGGTGGCGCTCATGCCCGGCTGAATCATGCCCGCGCCTTTGCAAATGCCGCCGATGCGGACGGTTTTGCCGCCCAGCTTGAATTCAACCGCGATTTGTTTGGGCCGCGTATCGCTCGTCATGATGGCTTCGACGGCGTGCGCCGCATGAAGCGATGAATTTCCAAGCAGCTTTGCCGCCTCCAAAATTCCGCGTTTAACGTTTTCCATCGGCAGGGTGACGCCAATGCGTCCGGTCGAACCGACCAAAACGTGTTCCGCTGAAATTTTGTAGCGGCGGTCTGCCGGTGGGACTCTGATTTTTAATTTGCGACGGTCATAGACCGCCGCTACAACTGCCGTCATTTCGCGTGCGTCCTTCAAGCCTTGTTTGCCCGTGCAGGCATTGGCATTGCCGGAATTGACGACGATGGCCTGGGCGATCCCCTTTTTCACGCGTTCGACGCAAACCTTCACCGGCGCGGCGCAAACCTGGTTGGTCGTGAACATGCCCGCGACGGTTGCAGGCACTTCAGAAACAATCAACGCGAGATCGCGTTTTTGCCCCTTGTTTGAGCCTTTGCCCGTCCCGAGCCGTTTGATGTCGCAAAACACGCCGCCGGCGAGAAAACCTTTTGGCGCGACGATGGAACCTGAAATTGTTTTAAACAACTTTTTCATTGTTCGGCAGAGAATCTGCGGGCGATGGAAAATGTTTTCAACTCGAATGTAGGACAGGCGTCCCGCCTGTCTCCATTTTAAGTCAGAAACAGGCGCGACGCCTGTCCTACGTTTTTATCGCGTCAATTTCCAGCCGCATCATGCGGACGTGGACGCGCCTGTCCGCGTCCGGTGGATGTTTGGCGAGGTAGCGGTCTGTGACGGCAGCGATGAAATCCTCGCGCAAGTCTTCCGGCACGCGCTGCGTATAAGGCAGCCAGGTCGTGCGCAACCATGCCGTAAAGCCTTTGCTTCCGTCGTAATTGGCATCTTTCGGCGACAGCCGCACACCCAATGATTTGAACCCAAACCGCGGCAGCCATTTTTCATAACTGTCCGGGCTGTGAAAGAAATACGGCTTTTCCATCTTCCGGAAAAATTCGCGCCAGCGTTTGAGCCGCAACTCCGGACGCAACGCAACAAACACGTCCTGGGCATTGCCCTTGCCGCCACACGAAACCACCAGCCGGCCGCCGGAACGCAAACACGCCGCCGCCCGGCGCAAAAATGCCTGATGATCGTCCACCCAATGCAGGGTCGCGTTTGAAAAAATGAGGTCGAACTGCCGCTCAAACCGGATTTTGCGGGCGTCCATTACCTGAAACTCCAAATTGGGAACTTTGCCCGATGGAAAAGTGGCGCGGGCGAATTTGATCATTTGCGGCGAGGCGTCAACGCCCACAACGGAGCCGCGCGGCACGGCTTGGGCGATTTCGGCGCTGACCTTGCCATCGCCGCAACCGACATCGAGGACGTGCTCATTGCCGCGCAGATGGAGCTGCGCGATGAGTTCGCGCGCCCAGGCTTGCTGCACGACGGAATTCGCGGCGTAATCGGCGGCATTCCAAGTCGTTTCTCTGGTCAACAAATTTGACATGGAAAACTATCAAATTTGCCGTTCGATCTGGCGAAGGTCGTCGCTCAACACGAAATATGAGATGCGAATTCCTCCACCCACGACTTTTCCAGTTCGAGAATGGCGTGCAAACTGTGTTACCCATTGATAACCAAAATCCAAATTTGCTGTGTTGAACCAATCCTGTGGAATAATTTCAAACTCACCACGGGAAGGCCGTGCTATTAAAAGTCCTAAGCTTTGGCATCCTGTTCCTTCATAAACGATTCCCGAAGAATGGCAGGGAATTAAAAGCTCCTTAATTTTTGAAATCGGGTCTGGAAAAGTAAGCGTCCTAAGTTCGCCAGCAACGAAGGTTGGAATCTGAAAGGAAAGTATTTCACCGCCCCGATGATAAACGGTTCGCTTTTCAGTTCTCATCAACTGACAGATTTCCTCCACTGAATCAAACGACGAAAACAAGTCAGGGTCAAATAAGTGAATCGTCAGCGGATACGTCTGCCGACTTCTATCTGCTTCATAAGGTTGATGCCATGCCAAAACAAACTTACTGTCAAAACTCGAAACCCAATATTGAAAATCAAAGACTGCCAGATTTTGCCGTCCGCCTTTAAGAACAGTTTTGCCTGCAGTGATTGGTCCTTCGCCGGCGCTCTCCCAAGACGTTGAGCCGAATTGAGTTTCGATTATTGGCCCACGCCCCTGCAAATACCATGGGCTTGGCCCTGGAGTCTTACGCAATAGGGTTTCAACTTGTTCTCGATTAATTTCTTCTCCACGCATAATTAAATCAACCCCGCCGTTTCCGGGAAACCGCAGAGGAGGTTCAGGCTTTGCACAGCCTGGCCGCTTGCGCCTTTGACCAGATTGTCCTCGGCGCTCATGACGATGAGCCGGCCCGTCCGCGGGTCGAGCCGCCACGCGATTTCGATGACGTTCGTGCCGGTGACATTTTTGGTGTCGGGCAGATTTTTGCCGTCGAGCAGGCGAACGAACGGTTCGTTGCCATAAGCCCTTTGGTAGCACGCGGAAATCTTCTCTGCGTCAACGGATTTTTTCGCGGGCGTAAGGTACAGCGTCGTCAAAATGCCGCGGTTCACCGGAATCAGATGCGGTGTGAACTGGATGGTAACCCTGGCACCCGCCGCCAACGAAAGCTGTTCCTCAATTTCCGACAAATGCCGGTGCTTGGGCACGCTGTAAGGCCGGACGCTTTCGTTGCATTCGCAAAAAAGATAGTCCGCCTCGGCCTTGCGGCCCGCGCCGCTCATCCCGCTCAACGAATCGGCAATGATGCCGGCCGGTTTGATCAACCCTGCCTTCAGCAACGGAATCACCGGCAGCAGAATGCTCGTCGGGTAACAACCCGGTGACGCGACGAGCAGGGCTTTTTTGATTTCCGCGCGATAAATTTCCGGCAGGCCATAGACCGATTTTTTCAACAAATCCGGCGCGGGATGGTCGTGCGCGTAAAATTCCTTGTAGATTTCCGCGCTCTTGAGCCGGAAATCCGCGCTGAGGTCAATCACGAGGCAACCGGCGGCCAGCAATGGCACGGCGTATTCGGCGGCGACGCCATGCGGCAACGCCAGAAACACCGCGTCCGCCTGCTTCGCGAGCAACTCAGCCTTCGGCTCGGTGAAACGCAGGGTTTTTGATTTAGGATGGCTGGCAAATTTCGGAAAGACCTGCGCGAGCGTCTGCCCGGCGTTCTGGCGCGAGGTCACGGCCACCAGTTCCGCGTGAGGATGGTTCAACAACAACCGGACGAGTTCCTCGCCGGAGTAACCGGACGCGCCGATGATGGCGACTTTCTTCGATTTCATATTTACAAATCTTACCGGGAGGGTCGCCGTGTCGGCGACCCAAATTTTCTTCCGGAGACGGCGACACGCCGTCCCTCCCATAACAAAAAAGCCCCGCCGGTTTTGCCAGCGGGGCCTGGAAATTTCCAGCGCGATTAACGTTTCGAGTATTGGAACCGTTTGCGCGCGCCCGGCTGGCCGTATTTCTTGCGCTCTTTCATGCGCGAATCGCGCGTGAGCAGGCCCTCGGCCTTGAGCGCGCCACGCAAAGTGGCATCGGCCACAATCAACGCCCGGGCAATCCCATGCCGCACCGCGCCGGCCTGTCCGTTTGGACCGCCGCCGGTGACAATGACGCGCACGTCGAATTTTTCCGCCGTGCCGGTGACGGCCAACGGTTGTGCCACCGTCGAGCGCAAAGTCTCGAGTGGGAAATAATTTTCAAACGGCCTGCCGTTCACGATGATCTTGCCGTTACCGGTCGCGAGCCGGACACGGGCGACAGCCGTCTTGCGCCGGCCGGTGCCGAGAAATTCGTTTTTGGTTTCCGCTGCCATCTGTCAGTTGAGGGTTGAAAGTTGGTGGTTGGGGAAAAATCAGGCCGCCGCCTTGAGCGGTTCCGGCTTTTGCGCCGCGTGGGGATGTTTCGGGCCTTTGAACACCTTCAGCTTGGTCAACAACTGGTCGCCCAGCCGGTTCTTCGGAATCATGCCCTTCACGGCGTGCAGGACGAGTTTTTCAGG
>JBEKJN010000250.1:0-4358 GCA_050011235.1 Verrucomicrobiota bacterium
CGTCCGCTTGCAGACACCGAAAATCTTCTCCAATTCCGGGAATCGGATCAAACGGTCATTAAATGAATGCTCCGCTGGCATAAAACATCATTTCTCCTCCTTCAATTTCCAAGTCTTGTTTTCCTTGTCCCATTCCACTCCCTTTCGCAGCCGTCTCCGCAAAGCAGCGGCTTTTTCAGGGGAAGCCATTGCCGCCTTCAATTCTGTCAGCAGATAAAGCATATCCTGCTGCTTGTAGTCCTCGTAAATGGTGCTTCGTTCCTTTTGATACTTCACCTTCCGATTGCCTTTATCCTTCGGGTCGCGTTCGGTAAATTTCCTGGCTTCCTTGGCTTCTTGCTCCGTCGGCTCATCCCCGCCGCCCGCTTGCAATAGACGTTCACTTTCCTTAAACAGACTCTCATCCGGGTCGTCCACAAAACCGACTCGGCGCTTGATTTCCTCTGCCCAAGCTTTGCATTCACTGACCGACACGACAATAAAGGGGCGCTCTTTGGCTCTGCGCTTTGCGCCGAACAATCGGGTTTCCTCGTGGGTGACATAAAAGAAAAAGGCCGTCAATTTGCCTTCCTTGATGCGTTTATAGACACTGGCGCGAGAAACGGGAACGAATAGAACGACGCTGCTGGTTGAAAGCCCCACGTCCCCTTTGTAATACTCGCCAAGTTTTTCAAGCCACTCGCCGCATTCTTTGAACGACCCTTCACGCCGATAGGCACGCGTGCCGGGCGTCGGCTCGCCAACGAGCTGGCGCAGTTCTTTCGGCACTTCGATGAAAGGAAACTGAATAAACGGCATATTCCCTATCGTAGCATGATAGATACAGTTGTCAACCATAAATCTTGAAATTGTATTCCTGAATTTCCCGTCATCGGCTTGGATGCCGTCTTGCGCATGGCTTGCGGTTGAATGTGCTTGCAGAAATCTCCGGCCAGAAATCCCGACGCGCCTTCCTAACCAGCCACGTCCCCGGCTCGACGAGCACTGTCCAGGTGGAGCCACAAAAAGAAAACCCGCGCGAAAGCGCCTCGTTTTATCTGGACAACCTTGACAGGCGCAGTCGAGCATACAATGAACGAAACGAGGCGCGCCGGAGTCAGCCATTGCATATGCAAATCAGCGTCTTCGACGGGGACGTGACTAGCGGCGGTTCTCCCCTCCCCGCATATGATGGCTTCCCACCGCTTCTCTGGCAAGCGTGGGGGCGGCCCGACATTTGGCGGTTGAGCGTCGCAACTTTTTCGCACTTCTTCTGTAACAACCACCTCGTTTCCGGTAATTCTCATCTGGATACGATATTTCCATGAGCAGCCTAACTTCATCCAGCGAAGCACCCCGGATGTTTCCGCACACGCGATGGTCGCTGGTATTGGCGGTCACCCGGAAGGACGCGCCGGAATCGGCGGCGGCGCTGGAAGCCCTCTGCCGCGCCTATTGGTATCCGCTCTATGCCTATGTTCGCCGCAGCGGCCAGTCACCGCACGACGCGCAAGACCTCACCCAGGAATTCTTCTGCCGCTTGCTCCAAAAACGCTGGCTTGACTCCGCCGACCGCGAAAAAGGGAAGTTGCGAACGTTCCTGATCGTGGCGTTGAAAAACTTCATGAGCAATGAATGGAGGCGGGCTTCCGCCCAACATCGCGGCGGTGGCCAATCACAGGTGCCATTTGACACGGAATTCGCCGAAAGTCGCTATGCCGCCGATCATTCGGCCAAACTCGCGGCGGATGAAACTTTCGATAAACAGTGGGCATTGACGCTGCTTGATTTGACGGTGAATCGGCTGCGCGCAGAATTTGCGGCGGCAGGAAAACCGAGTGATTTTGAGGCGCTCAAGGGTTGCCTTATGGCTGCGCATGGAGCGATTGATTATGCAATAGTGGCATCTCGCCTCGGTATGAACGAAGGAGCGGCTCGCGTCGCGGTGCATCGGCTGCGGAAACGCTTTCGCGCAATCTATCGCGAGGAGATTTCCCAGACGCTTTCGGACGAAGCGGATGTGGCCGGTGAATTGCGGCATCTTGCCGCCGCCCTAGCTGTAAAATAAAATGAACCCGCCGTGTAACAACCTTTCGCCAACCGGTAAGTATCGGGCATGAGCAACGAGTCATTGCCAAAATGTCCGCAGTGCGGCGTATCCCTCCCGGACAACGCACCCGCCGGGCTTTGCCCCAATTGCCTCATGGCGTTAAACCTGAAAACGGAAACCGTTTTCACCGACGATACGCCCGCCGCACAACCGCCGTTGCCGCCTGAACAGATTGCCCCGCATTTCCCACAGCTTGAAATCCTCGGATGTCTTGGGCGCGGCGGCATGGGCGTAGTCTATAAAGCACGGCAGAAAACTTTGAACCGCCTTGTGGCGTTGAAGCTCCTGGCGCCGGAACGCGTGCGCGATGCGAAGTTCGCCGAACGCTTCACCCGTGAGGCGCAGGCGCTCGCGGCATTGAACCATCCAAACATTGTCACCATTTATGACTTCGGGCAGGCGGGCGGGTTTTATTACCTGCTCATGGAATTTGTGGACGGCCTGAATCTGCGCCAGCTTCTACGCGCACGGAAGTTCACGCCGGAGGAAGCGCTGGCCATCGTGCCGCCGCTGTGTGACGCGCTGCAATTCGCCCATGACCGAGGCATTATTCACCGGGACATCAAGCCGGAAAATCTGCTGCTCGACAAAGTCGGCCGGGTGAAGGTTGCTGATTTTGGCATCGCCAAAATGCTGGGCACGGTCAACGGCGGCGGCAATGCAGGAGAATCCGCCGCGCCGGAAAACGCCACACAGACTGCCGTCGGAACACCGAATTACAGCGCGCCTGAGCAGAAGACCGACCCGCAGCGCGTGGACAGCCGTGCCGACATCTATTCACTCGGCGTGGTCTTTTACGAAATGCTCACGGGTGAACTGCCCGGCAAACGCATCGAACCGCCGTCCAAGAAAGTGCAGATTGACGTGCGCCTCGACGAAGTAGTGCTGCGCGCGTTGGAACGAAAACCAGAACTCCGCTATCAGCAAGTCAGCGAAGTGAAGACGATGGTGGAAACCATCGTGGCCACGCCCGGCGGCGCGGGCGGCCCGCCGACGAAACCACCAATCCACGAGCCGGCTTTGCTGAAAGTCAGCAGTTGTTATTACACCACGCCGGAATACGCGCAGAGTTTCGCGGGCCGTTTCATTTATGTGTATAGCGGCAAGGGCGAACTTCGGCTTGATGAAGAGAACCTGATTTTCTCCAGCGAATGGTTCTCCACCGTCATTCCGCTGCGCATGATCCAAAATCTTCGGATTGGCAGTTTTTCCCGTTTAGCAAAGCCTCTAGGTCTTGATTATCTTTTTGTTGAATACAAAGCGAATGACCAGATTCAAAGAATTATACTTACGCCAGCACTGTCTCCATTCACGCCGACATGGGCTACGAATGAGCGTGTGGCCGAATGGTTGATGGCAATCCGTCAGGCGGTCGCAAAGGCTGGAGGCATTGCAGCTGGTTCAGTGTCCAACAAATCTGCCAACGAGTCGCCCGGCGTCGCGCCCGGCCGAGCAGAGCGGGAACTCAAGCGTGGCGGAATCGTGCTCGTCGGACGCCGAAACGGACAACGGGTCATCGTTTGGCGCGGCGTGGCAAATAATTTTTTTGCGATTTCGGGATGCGTCCTGATTACGTTGTTACTTCTTCGCTTCTTCATGCCAATCGGCACGGAGCAGATGATTGCTTTCATGTCTCTTGCGGTGCTGGTCACAGCGGGTGGTGTAATCATGGGTTTTCGAGTTCCCATTGAACAGCTAACGCCTCTTGACGGTTCCCTGTCCGGCAGCGGCGGACGCCCGGCTGGATATGAACAACGACGCCGAAAACTTGCTTGGAAGCTTCTTATGGCATCCTGGGCATGTCTCGCGGCAGTGCTGGTGATTAAAGGTGTCCAGTGGTGGAGCAAATATGAGCCGGCGGGCGTCTGGATTCCGTCGCCCATCAACGGTTCGATCAGCGGAGAATATGGCGAAGCGTGGCTCCATGTAACAGAAGTTTCGCAGCGCGGACAGGTTGTGCTGATGGCATTCATGTGTGAGACGCCGTATCCCGACCGGGGTTTGTTCGTGCAATACTCCGGACCGGCTTTCGGTTTTCCCACCGACATCGCTTCGGCGGAGACGAATTTGGATAGTCTGAAGTCGCCTACGTTTATGAGCGGCCCCGGAGGTGGCAGGACACTGGTGGGTTCAGACTTGCTGAAGGGTAAATCCGTTTATCAAATCGGATTTGTGCTGCCGGACGCGGCGACAGCAGCCAAGGTGGTTGAGCAGGTGAAGGCGGTTCACCTCGGCAAACCGCGCGGGCTGGATCAAAATAATTGCGTGC
>JBEKJN010000251.1:0-4345 GCA_050011235.1 Verrucomicrobiota bacterium
AGAGGTCGTAAAAATTCAAAAAAAGTATAGTCGCATTCACGGCAAAACAGCTGTGGCATCATGGGCTGCTCTGGGATCTTTATTGATTCCTTCGCTTGTTCCTTTTCTCGGAACCGCAGCGCCGTTTGTTCTCGCAGCGAAGTATACCTCGAATAAACTTGATGAGCGTGCAGAGAAACGGGGTCACGCTAAATCTTTATTGGGTGTATTGGCGACTGTTAAAAATGATGCCGTGTAGCAATTGAATTTCAAATCGCCAGCAGCAGCCGCTTGATTTCTTTCAACCGCGCCTTGGCTTCCTTTTTCGTGAGGCGCGGGAATTTGCCGCCGAGCGTGATGAAATCGCCGTGGCGGGTGAGCATCAATTTTTCGTCCTTCACCTCGATGGCGGTCACGGATTTGTCGAAGGCGAGAATTTTCATTTCGGCCACGAGCAGCAGCAGTTCCACCGCTGGCGGCAGCGGGCCAAAACGGTCGCGTAATTCCTTCTGCAAATTTTCCAGCGCGGATTTTTCATTGGCCTGGGCGAGTTTACGGTAGATTTCAATGCGATGCTGTGGCTCAGTGACGTAGTTATGGGGCAAGTCAGTAGTCAGTGGTCCGTAGTCAGCAGCTACTGACGACTCACTACTAACTGCTGACTCGTTCAGGAAATCCAATTTCACACTGACTTCCACGCGCGGTTTCACCTTTTCTCCTTTTAGCGACGAGACGCTCTGCTTGAGCAACTGGCAGTAAATCTCGAAGCCGACGGCGGTGATGTGGCCGCTTTGCTCCGAGCCGAGCAGATTGCCCGCGCCGCGGATTTCGAGGTCGCGCATGGCGATTTTGAATCCGCTCCCGAGCGTCGAGTATTGCCGGATGGCGCTGATGCGCCTGCGCACGTCGGTCAGCAGACTCACGTGGCGCGGCAACAGCAGGTAAGCGTAGGCCTGGTGCTTGTAACGCCCGACGCGCCCGCGCAACTGGTAAAGGTCGCTCAGACCGAAGCGGTCGGCGCGGTCAATAATGATGGTGTTCGCGTTCGGAATATCGAGGCCGCTCTCGATGATGGTTGTGGAAAGCAAAACATCCGCCTCGCCGTTGACGAATTTCGCCATGACCTCTTCCAGTTCGTCTGCGTCCATCTGGCCGTGGCCGAAAACAATGCGCGCGTGCGGCAAAAGCCGTTTCAACCGGTCGGCCATCGTCTGAATCGTCATCACGCGATTGTGCAGGAAGAAAACCTGGCCGCCACGGTTCAGTTCGCGCTGGATGGCGTCGCGGATGACGCGCTCGTCGAATTGGATGACGATGGTCTCGACCGGTAGCCGGTCGTGCGGCGGCGTCTGGATGGTGCTCATGTCGCGCGCGCCGGTGAGCGCGAGGTAAAGGGTGCGGGGAATCGGCGTGGCGCTGAGTGTGAGCACGTCCACCAGCGTGCGCAGGCGCTTGAACTTTTCCTTGTGCAACACGCCGAAGCGCTGCTCCTCGTCAATCACCACCAGGCCGAGGTCTTTGAAAACAATGTCATTTTGAATCAGCCGGTGGGTGCCGATGACGATGTCCACTCCGCCCACCGCCAGGTCTTTCACGACACGTTGTTGCTGGCGGCGGGTGCGAAAGCGCGAGAGCAATTCGATGCGAATCGGGTAATCCGCCATGCGCTCGCGGAACACGTTGAAATGTTGTTGCGCCAGCACGGTCGTCGGCACGAGCACCGCAACTTGTTTTCCGCCCATCACGGCCTTGAACGCAGCACGGATGGCGACTTCGGTTTTGCCGAAGCCGACGTCGCCGCAAATCAACCGGTCCATCGGCTTGGGTGTTTCCATATCCGATTTGGTTTCCTGAATCGCACGCCATTGATCGGGCGTTTCCTCAAAAATAAAGGCGCTTTCAAATTCACGCTGCCACGGCGCGTCGGCGGCAAAGGCGTGGCCGGGCTGCGACTCGCGCACGGCCTGGATTTGCAGCAATTCAGCGGCAACATCGCGCACCGCGCGTTCGGCCTGTTCCTTTGCCTTGCGCCAGCGCGTGCCGCCGAGTGTGTTCAACGGCGGATGCGCCTTGCCGGCGCCGACGTATTTGCTGACGAGATGCGCTTCGGTCACCGGAACGTAAAGTTTCGGCGGTTCGTCGCCGGAATGGGCGGGTGCATACTCAATCACCAAACATTCCTGGCCTGTTTCCTCGTCCGTCCGCCGATTCACATCGGCGGCTGCATCGCTTGGTGGCCGTGCTTGGGAAAGCGCGGATTTGCGCGTGGTGGCCGGCAGGTTTTTTAGACCGAGGAAACGGCCGATGCCGTATTGGATGTGAACGACGAGATCACCTTCTTCCAATTCAGTGAAGTCAATGTCGAGCGCGGAGCGGGTGGCGAGCGCGTGCGGTGATTTCAACCGGCGCGGACGCTGGATTTTGTAGCGGCCAAAAATTTCCGCGTCGGTGACGACGACGAGCCTGGCTTCGTCACAAAGGAAACCACGGGAAAGAGCGCCGAGGTACAATGTAGGACAGGCTTCCAGCCTGTCTCCATTCTCTAGTTTTGATATATTTTCAGATGGAGACAGGCGGGACGCCTGTCCTACGCCGAAGCCTTGTTCCACCCAAATCTCGTCGAACCGCTGTCGTTCGCCGTCGTTGTTGCAAAAGACGTGGACGGCGTAGCCCTGGCGGAGCCAGCGATGGAGTTGATTGAAGAATTCGCGGCGCTGGGCCTCGGCAATTTGCAGTTCGGGCGCGCGTTCAGCCAGCGGACGATAGGCGTCGAGGTTTTGAAATTGCGGACTTTCAGCGAACGATGGCTCAAATCCCGAATTCCCATCACCCGTTTCCGTCAGTTGCACGGCGGTCATTCCTTTTGCTGCAAGCTGTCGTTGAAATTCATGCCAACTGACAAAGAATGGGTCGTCACCGGGAATGGGTTGGGCGTATTCGTCAGCGCGGACGGCGAGTTGCTCCGGTTCGCAAAGCAGAAAAATGGCTTCACGCGGCAGGTAATCCAAAAGCGTGGCGAGTGGCGGGTGACACGTGACAGGATTGTGTTCGTCAGTCGCAGCGCCGGCTTTGTGCCGCTTGTCACCTGTCACTTGCCACTTTTTCAAAATACCCAGTTCGCCGCCGGGCGGGATGGTGATGCTCGAAATTTCCCCGCGCGAGATTTGAGTGAACGGATCGAAATGGCGGAGCGATTCCAGTTCGTCGCCGAAAAATTCGAGTCGCGCGGGCCACGGACTGGTGAGCGGCCAAACGTCCAGAATGCCGCCGCGCAGGGCGATTTCGCCTTTTTGCGTGACCTGCGCTTCGGGTTCGTAGCTTTGCGCTTCCAGCCATTCGATCAAATCGAGCGGTTCAATTTTTTCACCGCGCTCAAGGACGCGGATGTGTTTCTGAATCTTGCCGGGTGGAAAGGTTTTTTGAAGCAAGGCGGCGACGCTGGTGACAACCAAAGTTGAGAGTTGAGAGTTGAGAGTTGAAAGTGCGACCAGGGTCTGCAACCGCTCGCTGATGGTGTCAGCGTGCGGTAATTTGTCTTCGTGCGGCAAAATTTCCCAGGCCGGATAGAAAAGCGGCGAAGATGGAACTTCGCCATCTTTGGGCTTTAGGCTTTGGGCTTTGGACTCGATTTGCAGCCATGTTTCCAAGTCTTGCTGGAAACTTTCCTGTGTTTTGAGGCCGTCCGTAACGACGATGATTGGCCGGCGCGGGAAAATTTTTCGGAGCAGGGCCGCAAAAAACGGCTGCGCCGCCTGGCTGATGCGAGGACAGGACAACACTCCGCCATTCTCCAGTCGCCGCGCGAGGGATTGCACGGCGGGAGCTTGCGAGATGTCAGCGAACAAGCTGCTTGCCGCTGACGCTGCCGCGTTTTGCGCCAAGCAGAATGAAGTTCGCAGCGACGGACGGCGGCGTCAAGCGGGGCCGTGCAGAAAAATCAGGGCTTGTTTGTTTCCGGGCCGGAATCCTTCCAGCCGCTGGCTTCAAACAACTGCAGGTTTTCGTAGTAACTCACGTTGGAATTGGTCTCATGATCCACGCGCTCAAATTGGAGGCTGTGATTTTCGAGGAAGCCTGCGGCTTGCGTCACCCACCTCTCGGAGTAAGGCAAGTCCGACCAGCCGGAATATTCCAGTGGCGGCGGCGGCAGATCACCTGGTAACAGCGTGCCGGGTTCGGGTATCTGCATGCGCCCGATGACCCACACGCGGTGGCCGGACTGAAGCGTGGCCGCGGCTTTTTCGAAGACGGGTTGCAGGGCGTTGGGTGTTTTCATTTGTTCCTGGACCAAATCATAACGGTGCCGTGAATGGTCGGCCAGCGGCGGCAATGTCTGCCACGGCGTCGGTGTCTTGAAGTAACGTTC
>JBEKJN010000252.1:0-4335 GCA_050011235.1 Verrucomicrobiota bacterium
CGAATTCCCAGTCCTCGCTCGCGAATTTGAACACCAACGGTTTCTGTGCGCTCATAATTTTGTGTGTTCGGGTTTGGATGCGACACCGCGCCGCGCCAGCAGCGCTGCTATTTCTTCCGCTAAATTCCGCCGGTGCGCAAACAAAATAATTACGGCCAGGACGGTCATGAGTGTCGCCGTCAAACCGTTATGGTTGAACCACCAGTCCACAAGCGGCAGGCAGGCATAGACGAACATGGCCGGGAAAAGGCTTTTCCGCGTGACGACAAAACCGGCAAAAAACAAAACGAGAATCGTCAACGCGACCCGATAGTCAAACATGAGCAACGCCGCAAAAGAGGTGGCCACGCCTTTGCCGCCGCGAAAGTGCAGTTGCGCCGGCCAGATCTGCCCGACGACCACGCCCAGCATGGCCAGCGCCATGGCCAGCCGGTTGTGGTTGGTGAATTCCGCCGCGAACCAGACCGCCAGCGCGCCCTTGGCCATATCGCCCAACATGGTGAGCAGGTAGCCGGATATGCCCAGAACGCGGCCGACGTTGCGCGCGCCGACGCTGCCGCTTTCAATTTCACGGACGTCCCGGCCCGTGCGCGCGCGGACGAGGTAGTAGCCGGTGGCGAAACAGCCGAGCACGTAAGCGCCCAGCGCGCAGCCGGTTGCCCGGAGCCAGTGTGCGGACTGCAATTGTTCGATCCACATCATGCGGGCACTTGCTTTTTGATGATTGCGCCGCCAGTTTAACCTGAACCGTACCCGGGTGTGAATTAAAAATTTCAATTACCACTCCTTTTTTTCGATGTGCCGAGAAGGCCCACCTGAGGCTTGACTTATTGCATGGAAATCTGATGCAGTATTTCATGCGCACGTCAAAAAAAACTTCCCTGGTTGGGGTTGACCTCGGCGGCACGAACGTCCGGGCCGGCCTGGTCCGTAACGGCAGAATCATCGCGTTCGAAGCGCGGCCTCATCCGCCCAAGGCAAACGCGGAAGCCATCATTGATCAAATCTGCCGGACCATCGCGAAGGTTTTGAGACCGGGCGTGAGCGGCATCGGCGTCGGCGTGCCCACCCTGGTGAACAAGGGAATTGTTTATTCGCCAAACAACATCCCGTCCTGGAAGGTCGTTCCCCTCCAAAAAATCCTCGAACGCCGGTTTCACATTCCCGTCGTCCTGAACAACGACGCCAAATGTTTTGCCCTGGGTGAATTGCACTTTGGCGCCGGGCGCGGTTATCAAAATCTGGTCGGCTTGATTGTCGGCACCGGGCTGGGCGCCGGGGTGATCATCAACGGCAAACTGTATTCCGGCAGCAACGGCGGCGCGGGCGAAATCGGCTCGATTGCCTACAAGGAGAAGGATTTCGAACATTATTGCAGCGGGCGGTTTTTTCAGCGTGAATTCGGCCTCGATGGCGCAACGCTCCATGAGCGCGTGAAAAACGGCGACCGCAAGGCGCGGGCAATGTTCGCCGCGTTCGGCGACGATTTCGCCAACGTCATCATGGCTTTGCTTTACGCCTACGACCCGGAAATCATCGTGCTCGGCGGTTCGGTCAGCAAGGCCTATCCGTATTTCGAGGGCCGGATGCGCAAAAAATTGAAGGCGTTTCATTTCCAGAACTCGTTGAAGCGTTTGAAAATTGTCCAAAGCAAAAAGGCCAACATCGCCGTGCTGGCGGCGGCATCGCTTTGTCTCGACAACCAATGAAATGTGCGGCAACTTCCCTTCGCCAGGGCCCATGGAATGTGGACTTACGAACCCCGCCAGGGCCGGAAGGCAGCAACGGTAGTCTGCTCGACATCTGCCGTGGTCACCCTGGCATGGTTATTTGCGATTTGCGATTTGCGATTGACGATTGAATTGCCAAACCCGCGCGTAAATCGTAAATCTAAAATCGTAAATTGAACATGGCTTATCAGGTCATCGCCAGAAAGTACCGTCCGCAACGGTTCGCCGACGTGATCGGCCAGGAACACGTCACGCAGACGCTCGCGAACGCCATCGAACAAAAGCGCATCGCGCACGCCTACCTGTTTTGCGGGCCGCGCGGCACCGGCAAGACGACCATCGCCCGCATTTTCGCCAAATGCCTGAACTGCGCCGGCGGCCCGAAAATCAATTTCGACGACAAGGACCCGCGCTGCATTGAAATTGCCGAAGGCCGCTCGCTTGATGTTCTGGAAATTGACGGCGCGAGCAACAACGGCGTCGAACAGGTCCGCGAGTTGCGCGAGACCTGCAAATACGCGCCCGCCAATTCGCCGTTCAAAATCTACATCATTGACGAAGTCCACATGCTCTCGACGGCGGCGTTCAATGCGCTGCTCAAGACGCTGGAAGAGCCGCCGGCACACGTGAAATTCATGTTTGCCACGACCGATCCGGAAAAGGTCCTGCCGACCATCCTCTCGCGCTGCCAGCGTTTCGACCTGCGCCGGATTCCGTCCGCGCTCATCACCAAACACCTCGCGCACATCGCGAAGCTGGAGAAGGTGAAAATTGACGAGGCCGCGCTCCATGCCATCGCCCGCGGCGCGGATGGCGCAATGCGCGACGCCGAATCCACGCTCGACCAGCTTATCAGTTTTTGCGGCGAAAAAATCGAGGAGGCGGACGTGTTGTCCATGTTCGGCCTCGCCGCGCAAGGCCAGGTCCTGGGCTTGAGCCAGGCCGTGCTCGCCGGTGAAATTCAAACCGCGCTGGTTGAGTTGAACGGACTTGCGCAAAACGGCAAGGACCTCGGACGGTTGCTTTCCGATTTGCTGAATCATTTCCGCAACCTGCTCATCTTTCAGGTCTCGCGCGGTGACTTGAATCTGCTTGAAGTCTCCGAAGCCGAAGTCGCGGCGCTCAAGGAACAAGCTTCGCTGGCCAACACGGAATCACTCACGCGCATTCTCGAAGTGCTCACCGATTCCGAACTTCGCCTGCGCGATGCCGCGTCCAAGAAAATCCTGCTCGAAGTCACCCTGCTCAAGACCATCGAAGCGCGCAATGCCATCAGCCTCGATTCGGTTTTGAAACAATTGAACTCGTTGCGCGGCGGCGGTGGCACAGGCGCTCAGCCCGCGTCTTCGGCCGCAAGCTCTCCCGCGGCCGCGCCGGCAGCCCGGCCAGCCCCAAAAACGCACGTGGTTCATCAAGCCGCTGCCGCTGCGCCCGCCGCGTACGCCGAAGCGACACCGGTTTTCGCCGACCTGGCTGAACTGTGGACAAAGCTCGTTGAAACCGTGGGCCACGTCAGCCCATTCACGCGCAGTTATCTCGTGGACGCAAACCCGGTTTCCTTTGAAAAAAACATCCTGACCATCGGCTTCGATCCTGAATTCGAGGATCACCTTGGTCTCGTGGACAACGCGCGCAACCACGTGTTGCTGCAGACCAAGCTCGCCGAACTCGGCCATGCGAACGCGCAGATTAAATTTGTCAAAATTGAAGCATCCGCCGTCCGCGCGCCGCAACCTTTCCCAACCGCGCCCGCCGTCTCAACCGCGCAGAAGCAAAATGAAGGCGGGGCTTCTGCATCTTCCACGTCCGCTGCAAAAGGAAAACCGGTCTCCGTTGCCTTCAACAAGGATGATTTCAAGAACGACCCCTTGATTCAAAAGGCGCTGGAAATTTTCAAGGGACAAATTGTTGAAGTCCGCGCCTGAACATGATTACCGGTTTAACGATTCAACCATTCAACGAATTAACGAACCATGTCTAGCATCGGCAAACTCATGAAACAGGCTGCACGAATGCAGCAGCAAATGGAACAGGTGCAGGCGCAACTCGCCGCGCGCACCGTCGAGGCCACCAGCGGCGGCGGCGCGGTCAAGGTCACCGCCAAGTGCGACGGCAGCATCGCATCCATCAAAGTTGATCCGCAGGCGCTCAATCCGTCCGACGCGCAGTTGCTCGAAGACATGATTGTGACCGCTGCAAACCAGGCGCTCGCCCAGGCCAGGGAAATTTCCAACGCTGAAATGGGCAAGGTCACGGCGGGCTTGAGCCTGCCGGGGCTGATGTGAAATGACTAAATACCAAATGCCGAACCCGAAATTTTCAAAGGCTGCCGGAGCCAGTTTATCATTGGGGTTTAGTCATTTCTTCGTCATTAGCGCCTAGTCTATTAGTCATTATATGCCGGTGCTGCCCGATTCCATCACCGCCCTCATCGCCGCGCTGCACAAGTTGCCCGGCGTCGGGCCGCGCTCCGCCGAACGCATCGCGTTGCATCTCGTGCAAACGGATTCCGCGGTGGTAAAGCAACTCGCCGACACGATTGTTCATGCCCGCGAAAAAATCCAATTTTGCACGACCTGCGGCGCGTTGACCGAAAAATCCCCCT
>JBEKJN010000253.1:0-4295 GCA_050011235.1 Verrucomicrobiota bacterium
CCGCGTTGACAATTTTGTCCGTCGCGCTCGTGTCGCTGGCCGCGCAATATCCCAAGGGTGCCGCGCGGTTCTTCCTGCTCGACAGCACTCCGCCCGGCGTCCCGCAACGCGAATTCCTAGAGCGCGTCATCCGCGTCCTCCCGCACGAAATTGTCCGCGTGGCACACGGCGAACTGCCGGAAACGATGGGACGCCTGGCAAACGACCTGAAAAATCGCGGAGACGATGAGCCGTCTGCCAATGCGCCCGAGACATTTTTTATCATCCACGGTCTGCAGAATTTCAAGAAACTCCGGATGGAGGACGAATTCGGTTTTTCCAGCAGTGGCAGCGGGGGCGACGCGCCACCGGCAGCCGTGCTTCAAAATTTGATCAGCGAGGGCCCCGGTCGCGGCTTCCATGTGATAGCCACCTGCGACACTTACAACAATGTGAACCGGTTCCTGGGCCGGAAGACGATGAGTGAATTTGAAATGCGCGTGCTGTTCCAGATGAGCGCCGGCGATTCCGCCAGTTTGATTGACGCCCCCAACGCCAGCACCCTCGGGCTTCATCGCGCGCTCCTTTACAACGACCGGGAAGGCTCCATTGAAACTTTCCGCCCCTACGCGCTGCCCGGCAACGATTGGATTGAAGAAATCGCGCAACAACTCAAAAGGCTGTTCGCCTGATAGCCAAAAAAAACACGAGGATGCAAGCCAGATCCGGTGTGTACTGCTTTCGTCCAAACAAGATCAGTCTCTACGAGTCCTCCAGTAAAACCAGAGTGTCCTATTAGGCTAAAATGTTTCGTGCGACAAGGGTAAATTCCGAGTCAGCTGCCCACATCGCGCCCGAGGGTTTTGACAATGGCGCATAATTTTTTGAAGGAAGGATTTCGCTGTCCCCTTTCCACTCCGCCAGCCCGATTCGGTGGTGCGGATTGTGGCAGAGTCGCAAGGTTTGCAATTGGTGCCGCCGGATCAAATACCGAGATTCGGGACGTTTTGGGTCGTTTCCGGCGCACAACCCGCCCCTCCATTTCCATTCCTGCCATACGATCTGACGAACACTCCGGTTTTCTCGTTGGGTAGCGGCGGACAGTTTCTGGTGGACGCCACAGGCGATGCGGTGCCGCAGCCGACCCGACGGCAGGCCATACTTGGCGTTAGCTCTTCCACTCTCGTCCAAGCGCTGGTAAATGTGGTGCTGGATTTGATCACCCGAGTCCAAGAGGCGCAGGCGAACGCGGAGTTAAACGCGGCACTTGGCTTGTCCGATGAAATGAGTCTGATGGACGCAGAGCCCAATGGGCAGTTGACAGTGGATTACGGTACGAACCTTTGGATTGCGAATTTCGCATTATCGTCGAACAACGCGATCGGCATCGTATCAAATACTCTGGCGGATATTTCCTACGAGATACAATCAAAGCAGGATTTGCTACAGAGCAATTGGAATTCGGAGGGATTCATTTTGGGTTCGGAACTGACGAACTGGACGCCGATGAGCGTGTTGACGAGCAACCGCCAGAATTTATTTCTTAGAATTAGATCATGGATGGATAGTTACGATATGGGCATCCCGGACTGGTGGCAGCTACAGTATTTTGGGGTCGTGGGCATAGACCCCTACGGCGATCCGGCGGGTGACGGTTACAGCAACCTCTACAAGTATCAGCACGGATTGAATCCGTTTGTTTTCTACGCGCCTCAATTCCCCGTTGCCAGCGCCACTCCAACCGTCAACGATCACGGCACAACCATATCATGGGATGCGGCACAAGGCGCTGTGGTGAGTTACACCATTTACCGGAATGGCTCGGCAATTGCCACCAATCCTCCTAGCGCAAAGATATTCCAATCCAAAAGCTCGCGTTTTATGCAAATCCGAACGAGTTGTGGGATGACAGCGTAAGAAGCAATGTCAACATCGCCTTGATGATGCAGTTCGTTCCAAAATTCTTCCCAAATATTTTTAGTGTCGGTTGAGCCCGAATCCAATTCTAAAAGGCGTGCTGATCCATCGTAAGGCAGTCGGTAACCGCCATTGAGCGTTTTCCATTGGGGATCGTTGAGTTCAATCATGCTGCAAATGCCCACCAATCTGCTTCTTGTAATCTTCCGGCGACAGCAGCGCATTCAATTCCGCCGGATTGCCCAGCTTGATTTTGAAAAACCAGCCGGCGTCATACGGTTCACTATTCACGAGCGCCGGGTCGTCCACGATGGCCTGGTTGGTTTCCAGAATTTCACCGCCCAAGGGCGAGTAAAGGTCGCTGGCGGTCTTCACCGATTCCACCACCGCGCAGGCGTCCCCGCTTTTGACCGTTCTGCCAGCGTCCGGCAGTTCGACAAAAACGATCTCGGTCAATTCATGCTGTGCGTGGTCGGTGATGCCGATAGTGGCGGTGTTGCCGGTGACGCGCACCCATTCGTGGGATTTCGTGTACTTCAAATCCGAAGGAACTTTTGAACTCATATTTTAAACGCAGATTACGCGGATGACGCGGATTCACAAACCCATTTTTGACACGGATTGCGAGGTTTTTTATGGACGCGAATAAGTGAAACCGACCTGTGTTAGTTCGATGAATTTGCCGCCGGGGTTTTGGTGCGTGGCGAACAGTGGAGGCGATTCAGCCCCACTTTTCCGTCTTCATCTGCTCCTTCGGCACACCGAGGCCGTGCAGGACAACTTCCTCGGCAAACTCAACGAGCGGGTTGGGGCCGCAGGCGTAGAAAACCGTGTTCGCCAGGTCGCTGATGTGCACCTTGACCCAGTCCGGGGTGATGCGGCCGGCGCGCCCGTTCCAGGTATGTTCCGGCTTCAGGCGCGTGCAGGTGACGTAAAATTTGAAGTTCGGATTTTCCTGCTCCAGTTGCCGGAATTCATTGTTGAAAATAATGTCGTTCGGCGTGCGGACGCTGTAGAGAACCGTGATCCTGGTTGCCAATTTTCGACGCGTGGCTTCGCGGGTGAAACCGCGAAACGGCGTCACACCGGAACCGCCCGCGACGCAAATCAAGTGCTTGTTCGGCTCATAAACCGGCAAAAACTTTCCGACCGGCGGAATGACAAAAAATTTGTCGCCCGCCTTTGCCCAGTCCACGATGCGTGTGCCCATTTTGCCGTCACGCTTGACGGTGACTTCGTAAAAGCCGCGGTCGAGCGCGCAGGAAGAGAGCGAATAGGCGCGTTTATAATTCGGCGTGTCCGGCCAGTAAAGGGTGATGAATTGTCCGGTCTTGAAATCGGGATTGTGGCCGTCCGGCCATTTGAGCCGGATGGTTTTGGTGTCGGGCAATTCCATCGTCGCCAGTTCAACGGGCATTTCGAGAATTTCTTTGGCCATAAATCAATTTCTGAGAATAAGAAAAATTTGGTAAATTCTCCAGCCGGCGGCAAGCCTATTATGATGCCTCAAGCCGCGCGAGCACTTCCTGCGCGAGCACTTCGTACGCCGCCGCGCCGGCGCTGTATTTGTCGTAATGAATGATGGGCTTGCCGAAACTCGGCGCTTCCGCCAGGCGCGTGCTGCGCGGGATCATCGTTTCAAACACGCGCGCGCCCAGCAGATTCCGCACCTCGCCCACAACCTCGTTGGAAAGTTTCGTGCGCCCATCAAACATCGTCATCACCACGCCGAAGATGTCGAGACGGGGATTGACGCCCGCGTCGCGCAATTGCGTCAGCACGCGGTTCATCATTGAAATGCCTTCGAGCGCATAATACTCGCATTGCAGCGGGATGAGCAGGCCGTCGCTCGCGGCGAAGGCGTTCAACGTCAAAATTCCCAGCGATGGCGGGCAATCAATGAAGACCACGTCAAAGCGCTGTGATTCCAGCACGGGTTTCAACGCGGCGGCGACGCGAAGCAAATAATTGTCCGAACGCGCCAGCTCCACGTCCGCGCCGCACAAATCCACTTCGCTGGGGACAACTTCAAGCCGCTCAAACGCCGTCCCCTTGATTTTGTCGAGGAGGCTGCCTTCGCCAAGCAGCACACGATAGGCGCTGGCACCCTCGGTTTTTTCCAAGCCCAGACCGCTCGTGGCGTTGGCCTGCGGGTCGAGGTCGAAGAGCAACACGCGCCGGCCGACGGCGGCCAGGCATGCGGCGAGATTGACGGCAGTAGTCGTTTTGCCTACGCCGCCTTTTTGATTGGCGACCGCGATGACTTTGGTTGGCACCCGCCTGATTAAAGGCAAAGTGCGGCGCAGTTTCAAGCGCGCAACGAGGGGACCGGTACGATCAGTTGCCCGGAAGTGAAAAGCTGACCGGCTGCGCCAACGGGTTTTGCTGGCCGAAGAGCG
>JBEKJN010000254.1:0-4265 GCA_050011235.1 Verrucomicrobiota bacterium
GTTGAGATACAACAGCGCGCACAACAGCAGGAAGATGCCGGTGAGCAGGCCGGCATACCACGTAACCAGACGAAACTTGATGGAGCGTATGTTCATGCCTGCGTCTCGTCGTTCAAGCTGTAGCCAACCCCGCGCACGGTGCGCAGCAGTTTGACGGGAAACGCGTCGTCCACTTTTTCCCGCAAATGCCGCACATAAACGTCCACGATGTTGGTCAACCCCTCAAAACTTTGATCCCAGACATGTTCGATGATCATGGTGCGCGAGAAGACGCGGCCCGGATGCGTCGCCAGATATTCGAGCAGCGAGTATTCCTTGGCGGTGAGTTCAATTTTTTTCCCGGCGCGTTTCACATTTTGCGAAAGGCGGTCAATTTCCAAATCGCCCACGCGCAGCACGCTGGACCGATTGACCGGCCCGCGCCGCAACAAGGCCTTGACGCGCACCTGCAGTTCGGCAAACGCAAACGGTTTGGTAAGGTAGTCGTCCGCGCCCGTTTCGAAATTTTTTATTTTGTCGCCCATGCCGTCGCGCGCGGTGAGAATCAGAATCGGCACCAGCGAATTTTTACGCCGGACTTTTTCGAGAATCTCCGTGCCGGTCAGTCCGGGCAGCATCAAATCCAGAATGATGAGATCGTAATTGTAGGCATCGGCGGCTTCCCAGCCGCTTTGGCCGTCGTGGCAGACATCCACGGCGTAGCGCTCCGCCTTCAGGCCGCGCACAATGATGTCGGCCACTTTCTTTTCGTCTTCCACAAGCAGGATTCGCATAAATAAACTATGTAACTTCGACAAAGTAATAGACCATACGTTGATTAAAAGAACGTAAACAATTGATTAAAATTCGTTCAGAAAAGCCATGACGGTTACCCGTTTCATTTCCAGCGGTTTGGCAGAAGCGGCAGTCCTGTCGGCCTGAGAAGTGGGAATTGTCGGTCATGGATGGGGCGTGGTGCCCGATTGGTTGCAGGGGCAGAGAATCGGGTATTGAAAGCGTATCCAAGTAAGGCGGGAAACCATGTAACCGGCGCACGCATGATTCGTTGCTCATGGCAATTTCGCGAAGCAACCTCATACGCCTGCCATCCATCGTACCTACAGCCAACCCCGCCCGTTTGGGCACCTTGGGAAGGGTGCCAGCGGCAACAATTCAAGAATCAACCAATTACTTCAATAAAATCCGTTAATTTCTTATGGGTATAGAAGTTTGTCCATTTGCCTTCTGAATCCCGGTAAGCAATGCATCGGTAACCTTTGCATCGAATCCAGACCAAATCCAAATCTTCCGCCTGAGTTTTGGCCCGACCGTTCCGGGAGGCTGGTGGTAATGGGAAACTGCGTTTCATCAACCACAGGTATTAATAGGGTTTGGTTTCCCTTGGCAATCATTTACCCGCGTCCGCCGCGACTTTTAATGTTTGTTTCATTCGTCCTTAATGTTCCAGCCGGTCTAATAAAATATAAACAACGGAGAGGCGTCATCAAGCCGCTGGTTCCGTCAGGTCACGCCAACAGTTCAATGTTTTGGCCAAAATCCTACGGTCCAAACGCCTGTCTCCCTCCGAGAGCGCGAACCGGTTCGCGCCTCCCGGCCGGGCCCTCTCCCAATGGAAAGGAATAACGTTATGAAAAACATTGGTCTCGTCCTGGGCGCAGCCGTGCTTACTTTGATGATGGGATGCGCCTCAACCCCAGTCGTCCTCGCTCCGGTGGGTCCCAACCCCATTGGTTATTCCGGCATGGGTTCAAAAGGACAGTTGCTGGTTTATTCCGCCTGGCAAGGACATGGCGAAGGCAACAATCCGTGCTACTATCAGCACGGCGACTATTACATCTACCAGACGTCCGGAAAACTGGTCCGGCACGTGGAAAACATTGTCGGGCACTACGCCCAATCCCCCCGCCCGGAATTTTTGCCGGCCGGAAAATACGTCGTGCAGGCCCGGGCGAAAGGTTATGGCAACATCTGGATCAAGGTGCCCGTGGTGATTCAGGACGGACAAACCACCCGGGTCCACCTGGACAACGGGTGGACGGTTCCAGCGGACATTTCGAAAACGGAACTGGTCAGCATGCCCATCGGTTATCCCGTGGGATGGCGGGCTGATTGACGTTCAAAACAAGGCAAGTCCGGGTTGGCCGTGCCAAGAGAGAAATATATTTTTATCTTATGAAAATTAAACAGTTAATTTTCCTCGTTGTAGTCGTTACGTGTGCAGCAGCCTTTGTTTCTTCCGGTCAAAAAGCCGCAGAGACAGGCAACTCGCCGCACCACGTTTCGCTTTATGACCGAGTGATGAAGTCAGGCAAGATTCGAGCTGCCTACACTATTTATCCGCCGGGTTGCTTCAAGGACGACAACGGAAAGCTCAAAGGAGTTTTCGTGGAGACATTGGAGGAAGCGGCCAAAAATCTGGGGCTTACGGTCGAATGGACTGAAGAAGTTGGCAGGGGAACACAGATTGAGGGTCTCGAAAACAACCGCTTTGACATGATTGGAATCTGCTTGGTGTTATGTGTTGGCTGTTCGAGCTTGGAGCCATCACCGCAACAACGCGCAGCCGCAGCCAATAGTGCTTGGACAGAGGAATGTTTGCCACCTCCAGATCAAAATCCCTCCGAGGCGGGGATTGACACGTGGCCCGAATCGCTTTTTAACCAATGACTTTGGGCCATCTTGTTCTTACTTCTTCTTCCACGTTGTAGGCAATTTCCCTCACGGAGGTGGCGGCGGGCGCAGTGGTGGTGGCAGAGGTTGGAGTGGTGGCGTTGGAGGTAGTGGTCACCGATGAAACGGCGGAGCCAACGGCGCCGACCTTTCCCTCCGGTTTTTTTCGCATTTTAATTCGCTCTTCATCCGCCATTAATCTTCAGCCTGTCTATTAATTACGATGGATCGAAAGGCGTCAGGAACGGGAAGAACCGCCCTGGCAAACGGCACACGGACAGCCGGGGAACAAACGAGCCTGATGCCAATACATAGAAAGGACTTATATGACTAAACCAGTTGGAAATGGGAGGGAACGAACCAACCGTTCTTCCGCCCATCCGGTACACCGGGAGGTGGCTTTCGTTTTGAGCAGTCGCGAGGCAGAGGAAGTTTATCTGTGCGGTGACTTCAATGAATGGTCTCCGGGCAGTCTGCCCATGATCCGGCACAACGAAGATCACTGGTGGGAAAAGCGGCTGGTGCTGGCACCGGGCCGCTACGAATACAAGTTCATAGTGAATGGAGTTTGGATTCACAACCCCGATGCCCCGGAAAATGTGCCGAATATTCATGGCTCCCTCAATTCGGTCATGGAGGTCCGACCATGAAGGCGCAGTTCAACCATGCCCAGCGGAGGATGTGCCGAAAATCTTCCCGTCAAGCGCGACTTGACGGCCAGCCCAAGGCGCAGCGGCGGGACCGGCACGAAGACACCATCCAGTTGATCTACGCGCATCTTCCGCCCGCCGTTGTCCTGGCTGCGGAACAACATCTTCGGGCACAAACGAACATCGAGCAACGGGCGCACCAACTCTGGTTTGCCCAAGGTTGCCGGCCAGGAGCTGCCTTGAGTGACTGGGTCCGGGCCGAATGTGAGATGGTGCAAAACCTCTGCCAAGCCCTCCTGAGCCGGAACACCCGGGAACCGGAACCGGCCCCCTTTTTTCAATGATTTTATGAATCATCCAACTCAAAGCCTGCAGATTCAGATCCACAAGGTGGACGGTCCCATGGAGATATTCACTCAAAGCGAAGCCGACCTGGTGAATCGCATCGTAAATGAATTTCAACCTGCCCGGATTTTCACCCGGGAAAAAATCATCATTGCCGACGGGAATTCGCTGACTTCCTTTCCTGTTTCCAAGTTGGTGCGGATTGATTTGGTCTCTGGGTCATCGTTCCACTGGATTCTTCCGCCCGAAATCGTGGACGCTGTGGAATTGACCGAAACAGAGTTCCGGACGCAGGTCCAAAACCCAGAACTCGGTGACTGGTGGAATCAGGCACAGGCCCAGGAAACCTCGGTGGTCGCTTTCCTTGATGTGGAAATGACAGGACAGCAACCGCTGTTTCTCGCATTGGAAGTCCCGCTTGAACCGCTGGTGGACCGGCCGGAGGCAATCCTTTATCCGCTCTATCCACTCACCACCGCGCCGACTTTGTGTTTCCGGATGCGAACCGGCGGGATTGCCGCCTTGAATCTCCTCCACCTGATACGGTTCACCCTCTTTCCTGCACCGCAACAGGCCCCGGCGGAGGCGTGGCCTGCTCAT
>JBEKJN010000255.1:0-4231 GCA_050011235.1 Verrucomicrobiota bacterium
TCGCAGCCCGCTGGGTCTGGCGTGGGAAAATCTGCCGGCATTCATTGCTTTGCTGACCATTTTGGCCGCGCTGGGTTTTATCTGGTCAAATACGCCGGTCAAACGCGAAACCATCGAACGAGACTTGGACTACAAGCTCGCCGCGCAGTTCAAATCCATGAACGACCTCAAACGCGCGGCGATTTTCGAACACAAGGCGGATGCGTTACAGCATCAAATGAATTCAGACGGTGCCCGGTGGCCATAAACTCTGGCCCACGTCCGTCCGGAAATAACTGCCTACGACGCGGATTTTGCGGATGTTGGTGTAGGCCTTCGCAATGGCCGCCTCGAGCTTCGGCGCGAGCGCAATCACGTCCGCGATGCGATGACCGGTCGCAATCAATTTGCCGTCCGCGCCGCGCGCCACTTCGTTCCACCACACATCGCAATCGAACTGGCCGTCCACTTCCAGCGGCAGGTGCGGACTGCGCACCTGTGTGAACGGATAACCATAACCCGCCAACGTGAGCGAACAGCCGAAGTTCAATTTTTCGTTGAACTGCAAATCCAGTTTTTCATTTCGTGCCGTTCGCAAAACGGCCTCCGCCGGATTTTTCAACGTCCGCAAAATCATCGGGCCGGACGTGACACCGATACGAATGTTATATTCGATGACATGCCATCGCCCACCACGTTTCACCGCGGTCACTTGCAACGGCCCGTTGAATTTTGATTCGCGCAGCCACGGCAACAGCGGATGGATGAGCTGCCGGGCGAGACCGTACTTGTCGTTTGGGTCGCGCTCGACCAGTCCGCCGAGAGGCGCGCCGGCGACGATGCCCTGGATGCCGTTGAAGGCGTATTTGTATTCCTGGTTCGTGACGAGCGAATAAATTTCACCGCCGCTCACCAGCACAATGTGCCCGGCCTCGGCACGACCGAGATATTCCTGCAAAAAAACACCTTCGGCGTAGTTGACGTGCCGCAGCCAGGCGCGGGTATCCTCGACGGTCTCGCAAAGAATCGTGTGAATCGGACTCGTCGGCGAGCAGAGCGGGTTTTTGATGACGAACGGTTGCGGATGTTTCGCCAGAATTTTTTCCGCCTCAATCCGATTCGACGCGACGTAAGCCTGCGGAAACGGAATTTTGAAGTCCGCGCACAGTTTTCGGGCGAAATCCCGTTCGCGTTCAATACGCATCGCTTCGCGCGTGGGACTGAAAATGCCAACTCCCGATTTCAACAAGTCCCCGGCCCACGGCGCCAGTGCCCAATCAATGGACTGCGGGATGACAGCCACAACGCCATGCTGCTGGAGAAGTGGAACGGGGCTGGGAAACGCGTCTTGCGAATAAGTTGGTCCAACGAGCGATGGCGGGAAATGGCCGTAATTGCGCGTGAGATAGGTCGAGACATTTGCGCCCGCATCCGCCAGCGCCTGGCCGATGCTCTGCGCGAACGAGCCGACGCCGAGAATCATCACGGAAGACGTCAAACTTTTTCGAGCTGGAGTTTTGCGCGGCATGAAAACGGGGAAAGTGTTCCCGAATTCTGTGCCTCATGCAACGGTTTCCGGCGCGACGCCGGAAACAACAGGCGCGACGCCTGTGCTACCCACAGCCCCGCTCGACTTTGCCCCTCCATCTGTTACCCTGTGTTTTGTGAGTTTTGTCTCCGAATTCAATTCGTTGCCGGCGCAGTCGCTGGCGCAAAGGTCGCTGGCTGCCGGTGCGGCGGCGGTGCGCGAAAGTTTGGCGAAATCCAAACTGTCGCTCGCGGATTTTGCGAACCTGATTGCGCCGGCGGCGGCTGAATTGCTGGAGCACATGGGCCGGCGGTCGCACACGATGACGCAGCAGCGGTTCGGCAAGGTCATCCGCTTGTTCGCGCCGCTTTACCTTTCCAATGAGTGCATCAACAACTGCCAATACTGCGGTTTCTCGCGGGACAACCCGATTCTGCGCGTGACGTTGTCGCTTGACGAAGTGAAACGCGAGGCGGCGGAACTCAAGTCGCAGGGATTTCGCAATCTCCTGCTCGTCGCAGGCGAACATCCGAAGTTCGTTTCCAGCAATTATCTTCGGGAATGCATTGCTGCGTTGCACACCGACTGGCCGGGCATCTCGCTCGAAGTCGGGCCGATGGAAACCGCCGACTACGCACCGCTCGTCGCAGCGGGCGCGGACGGGTTGGTGGTCTATCAGGAAACCTACGATCGGAAAGTTTACGCGGACATGCACACCGCCGGGCCGAAACGGAATTTTGACTGGCGGCTCGAAACGCCGGAACGCGCCTACGCGGCGGGCTTTCGCCGGCTCGGCATCAGCCCGCTTTACGGACTGGCCGACTGGCGTTACGAGGCGATTTGCGCGGCGGCGCACGCGGATTATCTGCTGCGCAATTGCTGGAAGGCGCAGTTGACGATTTCGCTGCCGCGGCTGCGTCCGTGCGCGGGCGAATTCCAGCCGCTCACGCACATGAGCGACCGCGACTTGGCGCAACTGGTGTGCGCGTTTCGTCTGATGTTTCCCGATGTCGGGCTGACGCTTTCAACGCGCGAACCGGCGAAACTGCGCGACGGTCTGCTCCCGCTGGGCATCACGATGATGAGCGCGGGCAGCCACACCGAGCCGGGCGGTTACACCGGCGCGGGCAGGGAAAAGCTGCATCAAACCGTGCGCGGACGGATTGTGGAACTCGGCGCGCCTGTGTCGCCGAAGCTGCGAATTAGCAGCGAAGGCGCAAGCGAATGGGCGTCCGCGCCGGAAAACGCGACGGCTGCAACCGGGCAATTTCAAATTGCCGACGAACGCTCGTCGCAGGAAGTGGCGGACTTGATCCGGCGGCTGGGCTACGAACCGGTCTGGAAGGATTGGGACGCGGCGCTGACGGCTTAAAGTGCGAAGTTTGAATTGTGAATACAGCGTTTGTCACTGCCAACGGGAAACTCGTCGAAGCAAAGCTGCCGTGCTCAATTGAGGAATTTCTGATCGCGCAAAAACTGTTACCGCGCAGCGTGGTCGTCGAACACAACGGCGAAGCAGTCGCACCTTCCGAATTTTCCCAACGGCAGCTAAACACAGGCGACCGGCTGGAAATTGTAAAAATTGTCGCGGGAGGATGAATTGGAAGATGGGAGATGGAAGTTGAGGATAATTTGTCTCCAAATCCGGGAGGCGGGCGCTTAAGCTGTGGCCACTATGGATTGGCTGACCCATCTCGTCTGGCAAGACCTCATCTGGCACAATGACAAATTATTCGGCATCGAGTGGAGTGTTTGGAAAGTGGTCGGCTGGATGGGGAACGCCGTTTTTTCCTCGCGGTTTCTGGTGCAGTGGTATGCCACCGAAAAAAAGAAAATGGTCGTGGTGCCGACCGCTTTTTGGTGGTTGAGCCTGGTTGGGTCGCTGCTTTTGTTGATTTACGCCCTTCGCCAGACTGATTCCGTCTTCATTTACGCCTACTTGTTCCCGTGGATTCCCTACACGCGAAATTTAATCATTCACTACCGCCACAAAAAGGCACACACGAATTGTCCAGGTTGCGGCCGGAGTTGTCCGCCACAGTCAAATTTCTGTCCGAACTGCGGTGCGAAATTGGCGACGCCTACTTCTTAGGCGCGGCGTTCGTGGTCGCGGGAATGATGCCGTAATTTTTTAGAATCGGCTGGAAATCCGGGTGGGTCTGGCCATAAGCCACAAGCTGTTGAGCGAGCTTTTGCATCTGGGGCACATTGTTGTTGTAGTTCTGAATGATTTGCATGGCCTGAGGCCTGGTGCCGTCAAGGTCCTTGCCCAGAATGTGCGACTGGTAAAACAAATAAGCCGTCAGCGTGCTGCTGACGACGATCAGCATGAACAGCAACATCGTCACCTGGCGTTGCAAACACGAGATTTGGCCGGCCAATTCGTCCGGCGCAGCGGGGGAAATTTCAGGTTCGTTCATGACTTCAGTGGGCGGCGGGTTTGGGTTCAAACGGTTGCAGAATGTGCTCTATGTCGGGGTGCGTTTTGCCGTATTGGGCGGCCGCGTTCAGCGTGAGGTTCAGGCGATTGATATTGACCTGGCAGGTGAGCATCTGCGACTGTAGTATGCGCAATTCGCGCGTGTGAACAACCGTCCGGAGGGCAAATATCACTCCCAGCAGCACCGACACGCCCAACAGGAAGGTCAAAATGGTATTGAGTATTTTACATTTCATAATGAACGCCTAAATTCTAACGGGTCGGCGGCAAATGTCCAATGCCTT
>JBEKJN010000256.1:0-8207 GCA_050011235.1 Verrucomicrobiota bacterium
TGGCGTTTCATTTTCGCGAAGAGCGCGCGGACCAGTTCCCTCCCGAATTTTACTTTGGCATCTTAAAGGATTTCGCTATGCGATCAAACACCGGTGCATAACGGTTAAAAAGTGGAGGCCCGGTCCACGTGACGACTTGGAATGTGCAATGGGAATCGGCATAGACATAAAACCGATACTTTATTTGAACCCCTTGGATGGTCGCATCTGTGTCGTAGGTCAGCCATGAGTGTGAATCAATAACGATGGGGACAGGCGTTGTTACTGAAGAACTCGACGCCTTTGAAGCCAGGTTTCCTTGTATGATATCGCAAGCATGTTCCGGCGTTCCCATGCCAATGCCTTCGGCAATGATGCCCACGTAAGCGTCGCGATAACTAAAAAGGTAGTCGAACGGTGGCTTCGAATCATTCTTTTGCCACGCGGTCAGCCACGGCAGTGAAATTTCATAAGGAATCGAATTACCTGAAATGGGAGTCATGGCCGCCGTCAGAAGTTGCGAAGGGTCTCCGCGACGGGCAGCGGCAATTTCGGTTGAGTGGTTCATCCCCTTTTTAAAACCCATGACCATCGCTGCCAGGAAGAAAATAAAAAAAAGCAGAAACGGCAAACTGAACAATGAAGCCGTGATGATCCAGCCTTTGCGGCGTGTCGAAAATGCCTTGACCAAGGCAAAGATGAAAAAGCCAAAGAAACCCATCATCATCAAAACAACCATGATCACTCCCACAATCTGGCCAACTTGAAATGCGGTTGAATTATTCATAAGAACGGTTTTTCTCTTTCTGTCGGGCGCGAGTTTGTGCCTGCAAAAAACTTCCGTCGAGCGATTTTTTCTGAAACGCAACCAACAAAACTTGTTCACCGCCGCCGCTTCGGGTCGGAAAAGCTGTTAATAATTCACGGGTGAAAGATAAGGGAATTGTTGATTTCATTGGCGGCCTGGCATTGTTCACACGTTGTCCACACGCGCGGTTTGGTGAACAACGTGTGCATATCAAATCGTTGTCGGATTGGCGATTTGGGCTATGATGTACGCAGTTCATTGAAAGAACGAAGCGGGCAGTGGCAATCAACAGATTGAAGCTGTTCGTTTCCGGGATAATCCCAGGCAACTGGGGAAAAGCCGGGTCAGGCTGGTTGGCCGGGCTCCTCTTAAACCGAACCGAAAGGTGCGGCAGCGGAGGCAGAATTCACCAGTTCCTCTGGCATGTTCGCACATGCCAAATGCGAATGAGGGACTTGGCGGCAAGGGGCGATAAGAAACTGCTCCGAACCGAGTCAAGTAGTTCAGGCCGGTTTCGAGCCTGAGCGAATCGCAGTTACCCAGAGGGTATCCGGTTGCGACTGTGCATCAGCACGGTGCGGGCGACTCTGGCCGGTCAAGGCGAAAGCCGGATCAGCCTGGCAAAGCCGCCGAAAGGCGGACAAAATGAGAGCACGCGCCGGGAAGGACACGCGGACAAGGCAAATCCCGTGAAAAACTTCCGAGCGTCGGCGATATTAAAAACGATGTCGCTGGACTGTGAGCAAAAGGCAACCTGAGAGTGAAGAGGCGAGACCCGTGGCACCGGGCGAACGCGCCGCCAAAAGCGGCGGCTGACCCGGCGCTAAGCGGTGAAGACGCGAAGAAAGAAGTCATAGGCGTGTCTTCACCTGGTTCGCAAGCCGGTGGCGCAACCACCAGCCCAAGCGAGCTGAAAAGCCTCACTCGAAATTCAGTGGCCGAAAGGCACTGGACGGCCCTGCTACGAGGCCGAAGACTCCGCTTGCCGTGGAGAATGGCGTCGGGAAGCTGGCAGCCCCCGCGAGGGTGGCGCCCAATGCCAGCCCGGGAAAGAGAGAGTGGCGAACTCCCATCCCCCATTTGTCCCTGCTCGACCGAAAGGTCGGGCAGGGACTTATTGTTTTTGCGGAATCAACATCGAACAATCAATATCGAAATCTGGATTTGACTGGATGTTGGGAGTTGGGTGCTGGATATCCCTTTGCTCAAAAAAATTCTTGCTCTCGCCCCAAACTCGCCACAATCTTGGCTAACAAAATCAATTAAACGAGTTTGGAAAGGATTTTTATGGGACGCATCTACAACAATATCATCGAAACCGTCGGACACACGCCGCTGGTCAAATTGAACAAAGTTACCGCCGGGCTGCACGCCACGATTCTCCTCAAATGCGAATTTTTCAATCCGCTCAGCAGCGTCAAGGATCGCATCGGCATGTCCATGATCGAGGACGCCGAGAAGCGCGGGATCCTCAAAAAGGACACCGTGATCATCGAGCCGACCAGCGGCAATACCGGCATCGCGCTGGCGTTCGTCGCGGCGGCAAAGGGTTACAAGCTCATTCTCACGATGCCCGAGACAATGTCGGTGGAACGCCGCACACTTCTGGCGATGCTGGGCGCGAAGCTGGTTTTGACGCCCGGCGCGGAAGGCATGAAAGGCGCGATTGCCAAGGCCGAACAACTGGCCAAGGAAACGCCAAACTCGTGGATTCCGCAACAATTCGAAAATCCAGCCAATGTGGCAATTCACAAAAAGACGACGGCCGAGGAAATCTGGGCCGACACGGACGGCAAGGTGGACATTTTGGTCGCGGGTGTTGGAACGGGCGGCACCATCACCGGTTGCGTGGAAGTCATCAAGCCGCGCAAACCGTCGTTTCAAGCCATCGCGGTGGACCCAAAGGATTCGCCGGTCATTTCCCAAACACTGGCCGGCCAGCCGTTGAAACCCGGCCCTCACAAAATCCAGGGACTCGGCGCCGGGTTCATTCCCAAAAACCTTCATTTGAAAGACGAAAAGGGCAATCCGCTGATCACGGAAGCCATTCAAGTTTCAAACGACGATGCCTTTGCCATGGCCCGCCGTCTGGCCAAGGAAGAGGGAATTTTGTGCGGCATTTCGTCCGGCGCAAACGTCGTGGCTGCAATAGAAGTCGCCAAACGCCCGGAAAACAAGGGCAAGCTCATCGTCACCATTGCGCCGTCCACTGGCGAACGTTATTTGAGCACGCCGCTGGCCGCCGAAGCGCGCGCGGCAGTGGGCGGGTGAAGCGGTTGGGTTGTTGGAGTATTGGAGCGATGGAATATTGGAACCCCGCCATTAACTCCAATTCCTTCAAAAAACTTGTTGCATTCCGCGCGATTTGCCCGTAATAAATGGAAAGTCGAAGGTTTGAGGGCCGCGAGTGGCTTTGGCCGCCGCAGTCGCTTCTCCAGTTCAAAGTTCAATACCGGCTTTTCGGGATATATTTTGGCCTTCGTCACAAACACATTGTATGACTAGCGCAAACGAAAACGGTGAGAAATCATCGGACTACGGCTCCGGTTATCTGGAGATTTCGGAGAAAGGCTTTGGGTTTCTGCGCACCGCGCAAAACCATTTCCATCCGAAGCCGACGGACATCTTTGTCACGCCCGACACCATCCGGCGCAGTTTCCTGCGCGAAGGCAGCCTGGTTTACGGGCCGACACAACCGCCGCATCGCGGCACCAGCCCGCAACTCAAGGCGGTCGAAAAGGTCAATGACATGCCGTTCGACGAATACACCAAGGCCGTCCGCTTCGAAAATCTCACGACGATTGACCCGATTGAAAAATTCAAACTCGAGACCGCTCCCGATTTGATCGAGACGCGCGTCATTGACCTCGTCACGCCGATTGGCAAGGGTACCCGCGGCCTGATTGTGTCCCCGCCGCGAAGCGGCAAGACCACCATCCTCAAGCAAATCTGCAACGCCATCACCACGAACCATCCCGACGTCCACGCGCTCGTGCTGCTGATTGACGAGCGGCCGGAGGAAGTGACCGACTTCCATCGCTCGGTCAAGGCCGAGGTCGTCGCGTCGTCAAACGACCAGGATTTGGAAACGCACGTCCGGCTTTCGCGCTTCATGATTGAGCGTTGCCGGCGCATCGTGGAGAGCGGCAAGGACGTCTTCGTGCTGATGGATTCGCTCACGCGCATCGCCCGCGCCTACAACAGCGTTCACGGCGGCAGCGGCCGCACGATGACCGGCGGCGTGGACGCGCGCGCGCTGGAAATTCCGCGCAAGATGTTCGCTGGAAATTCCGCGCAAGATGTTCGCCTCGGCGCGCAAAATCGAGAACGGCGGTTCGTTGACGATCCTGGCGACGGCGCTGGTGGACACCGGTTCGCGCATGGACGAACTCATTTTCCAGGAGTTCAAAGGCACGGGCAACATGGAGTTGATCCTCGACCGCAAACTTTCCGACCGTCGCCTGTATCCCGCGATTGACATTCCCAAGAGCGGCACGCGCAAGGAGGAGAAGCTTTACCCCGCGAAGCAGATTGAAGCCATCCGCAAATTGCGCCGCACAATGGTGGACTTGAATCCCATCGAAGCGATGGAAACGCTCACCGCCGCGCTCAAAAAGCACAAGACCAACGACGAATTGCTCGCCAAGCTGGGAACCGGCAGTTGAGTTGGAATGCGGGCGGGCGTTCGGGACTGGCATGTTCGGATTTTTCAAAAAACGCCGCCGTGACCGGATTCGGAACCGGCCATTCCCTTCAGAATGGCGCGACATTCTTGTGCGCCGTTACTCCATGTATTCCCGTCTTCCCCCGGCGGATCGCCGGGAATTGGAAGGCCACGTCCTCGTCTTCCTTGAGGAAAAACGGTTCGAGGGCTGTGACGGGCAGGAGATTACCGATGAGGTCAGGGTGTTGATTGCGGCGCAGGCTTGCCTGTTGCTGCTGCACCGGGACACGGACTATTACCCCCGCCTGCGCAGCATCCTGGTCTATCCTTCCAGCTACATCGCCAAAACCTGGCGTCTGGAAGAGGATGGCAGGACGATTACCGAAGGGGAGCAGGCGCGGGGAGGAGAATCCTGGCCGCACGGAGCGGTGGTCCTGGCGTGGGATGGGGCGATCGCCGGGGCGGTGGCGCTGGACAAGAACCGGAACCTGGTCATACACGAGTTTGCCCACCAACTCGATCAGGAGGACGGCATGGTTGACGGCGCTCCGCTCCTTGAAGGGGCAACCTTCTCGCAGATGCGCCATCGCTACCAAACGTGGGCCAGGGTTCTGAGCGCGGAATTTCAGCAACTCCGCCGGGCGGCGGAAGACGGCCGGGAAACGGTCCTGGACACCTATGGCGCCCAAAATCCCGCGGAGTTTTTCGCCGTGGCCACGGAAAGTTTTTTCGAGAAGCCCGGTCAATTGAAGGAACGGCATCCGGAGTTGTATGCCGAGTTGAAGGAGTTCTACCATCAAGACCCATTGCTCTATGCACCGGCGTGCCCGGAATAAAATGAATATCCAGCGTGAAAACAAATCCCGGTCGGGGATGACGGCTGCGAAGTCGCTCCATTCGCGCCCGCCGCTGGAGCGGATGTTGCGCATCCATCAGGCTGTTTCCTCCGGCAAATTTCCGAACGCCTCCACCCTCGCCCGCGAAATCGAAGTCGCCACCAAGACAATTCATCGCGACATCGAATTCATGCGCGACCGGCTTGGTCTGCCGATTGAATTTGACCCGCGCCAAAATGGCTATCATTACACCGAGGAAATCGGCGCCTTCCCGAACATTCAGATTACCGAAGGCGAACTCTTTGCGCTGGTGGTCGCCGAAAAGGCGCTCCAGCAATATCGCGGCACGAGCTTCGAAAAGCCGTTACTCAGCGCCATCCGGAAAATGGAGCAGTCGCTGCCCGACACGATTTCGCTGAACCTCGCCGACATCGAGCAGACGATTTCTTTCCGCACCCGCGCCGAACCGATTTTGAATCTGGAGATTTTCGACGCGTTGGCCAAGGCCGTTTCCCAACGCAAACAACTGGAACTGGCCTATCGCAAGCCCGGCCAGCGGCAGACGGAGAAGCGCCTGGTTGACCCGTATCATTTGGCGAACATCAATGGCGAATGGTTCCTGTTCGCCTACGACCACGCGCGCAAAGATGTCCGCACCTTCGTGCCCGCGCGAATACAATCCGTCCAGCCGACCGGGAAAGTGTTTGAGCGCCCGCAAAAATTTTCCCTGGAAAAAAGATTGCGCGACAGCTTCGGCGTTCATTCCGGTGAAGGCGAATACGAAGTCGTGATCCGGTTCAATGCGCGCGTTGCCGATTATGTCCGCGAGAAGAGGTGGCACGAATCGCAGCAACTGCGCGAGCTGAAGGGTGGGGGAGTGGAATTGCGGATGAAGCTGTCGAGCCTGGTCGAAGTCGAGCGCTGGATTTTAAGCTGGGGTAGCGATGCGAAAGTTTTGAAACCGCGCGAGTTGGCGGAAGCCGTTCGCATTTCAGCCCGGCGGATTCTTGCTACTTCATAATAAAAAAACTCTGGACAAAACGGGGCGACCGGCGTATTCAGCGAACAGTTGGAAAATCCGGGCTTTAAAGTGCTAATGTTGTTTGGGTTGTTTAAATCGCGGATTGGCGTTTATAAAAACCACGCATGACCGCTCTTGATTCATCTTCACTCAAATTTTGGGAATCCGTAGGGTTGTGAGGATTTATTTTTGTTTGGGTTGGAGTGGCCGGAGAGGGAGTGGAAATTTTCATTAAGTTATTCCGGCGAAAGCTGTATGACCGGAAAAAGTTTTGTTTGGACGTGATTGGTGCAGCCTTTTGGGTTGTGCTCGTTGTTGCTTTGGCGGTTGAGTTTTGGGGCAACGTCAAAGCAATGCGAATTGCAGATTCAATAAATACCCAATTGTATGCCGAGGCTGGCCAAGCTAGGAAAGATGCTGGCGCTGCGATTGAACGCGCAGCGCTCATCGAATCAAACAATGTCGCGCTTTCGTGGCAGGTTGAAGAACTTCGCTCGAATAACATTGTGCTTGAAGCCAGACTGCTACCGATAACTATAACACCACAGCAAGAAACGAATTTCATATCATTGTGTGCAAATATCCCTAAAATGCCTATTAAAATTCTAATTGGTCTGGAAGATAATGAGACAGAAAGTTTTGCCCAAGATGTCAGGCGTGCGCTGGATGCGGCGGGATTTGAATGTCCTGATGGCGGTTTTATCAGAGACCAAACATTGATAATGACCCGACCTCTTGGCGTTTCTAATTTTGATAGTGAGTTGTGTATTGCTACAGGCGATAAAAACGTCGTGCCCAAAGGCCGTGAACCCGTTGTAGTTCCAGGCATGATATTTCTGTCCAAAAATGCAGCGGGGGAGAGGGTTGTTTGGACTGAAGGACTTGACCAAATTGGTGTTGTTTATTGCGTTGGTGATTCGTTTGCAAAAGTTGGAATACCCACGACTTGGCTGAGTCAGAGTGCTGAAAAATATCTCAAGACAAATGAAGCAGCTATTTATATCCCAGAAAAGTTTCACTGATTTTTTCACAATGGATATTTGCATAAATCGCGCCGGATTCATGGGAAAGTTCAAATTAGGGCACTACCGAAAGCTTGAAAAGCAGGTGGAAATGATTTAGAAAGAAGGCTGTGGGGAAAATCATTTTAATCTTGGGCCTGGTGTTTCCTGCCATTGGCTTCGCGCAGCAATACTCGGTTGACTGGTATAAAATCGCCGGGGGCGGCGGCACGAGCACGGGCGGCGTTTACGCCGTCAGCGGCACCATCGGCCAGCCGGATGCGGGTGTCGCCATGACTGGTGGCAGTTATTCACTCACCGGCGGGTTTTGGAGTTTGATTGCCGTGGTGCAGACGCCCGGCCTGCCAAACTTGACCATCGCCTTTGTCGGACCGAACAGCGTGACTGTTTCCTGGCCGAACACGGGCAGTTACACGCTCCAGACCAACAACAATCTGTCCACGTCGAACTGGCCCGGTTACGGCGGCACGATCAACAACAGCAACGGCACGAACAGCGTGACCCTCACCCCGCCCGCGGGTAATTTGTTTTTCCGATTGAGCAATCCGTAACGTAGCAGGCGGCCCGCCTGCGCTGCTTTTCAAACATCACCCGGGTTTGGAAAAGAAACTTTCTGCCGTGGGCACGAGTCGCGGCGCTCAATTCTTCGAGCGAGCAGCCTTTGACTTGCACGACAGTTTTAAAACCGCGCGAATGGGCCGAAGCAGTCAAGCAGTCCGTAAAAAGATTCTCCAAGTTGCTTGGTCCACGTCAGTTACGCGTGTAAGTGAAAAAAATGTTCCACATAAGTGGAAACTATGGTAAAACCGCCTTTGATGGCAGCAGGCTTTTATCATTATGACATTTTCAAGGATGCTACTACTATGAAAACACCCGT
>JBEKJN010000257.1:0-4211 GCA_050011235.1 Verrucomicrobiota bacterium
CGCATTTGCGTTGCGTCAGCAAAAGCAGAATGAGGATCTGGCGCGCCAATTCCGATCATCCCGCATTGACACCATTCAACTCCATACGGACGAGCCTTACTCGGCGGCTTTGGGAAGATTTTTTGAGACACGAGCGAAACGGAGGTTGCGCGGGTGAAAATGAGTGGCGAAAAATTTACAGTAGCACCCGCGTCTCGCGGGTCGAGTCGGACGTCTCGTCCGATTCTTCCGGCTGTTCGTACATCACAAAGGTTTCGGCGGGACGCCGAAACCGACCCGCCGGAGGCGGGTGCTACCCACAGCAAACAGCGATGATCACGAACCAATCGGCTTCAGCCGCGAACGACATCCGCGACATCAAACCACCGATCGTAATTCCGAGTGGTTGGGAATGGGTTTGGTGGACGCTGGCCGCGCTGGTGGTATTGGCGATTCTTTATTTCGCGTGGCGATTCTGGCAAAAACGGCGTTCGCAAATTCCGGAAAAACCACCGGTGCCCGCGCATGTTCGCGCGAAACAAAAATTGGACGAAGCACTGGCATTGATTTCACAGCCAAAGGAGTTCTGTATTTTGGTTTCGGACACGATCCGATTTTATCTCGAAGAGCGTTTTGATTTCCGCGCGCCGGAACGGACGACCGAGGAATTTTTGTATGAATTGCAGTCCACCGATCCATTGACGGCAGAGCAGAAGGAAAAACTGGGCGAATTTCTGGAGAGCTGCGACCTCGTGAAGTTCGCCAAATACGAACCGGGCCAACCGGAATTGCGCGAATTGCATTCCTCCGCGTTACGGCTCGTTGAAGAAACTGAACCACAGCCAGTGCTTGCGACAACCGAAGAGGATCAAATCGAAAATCCAAAATCGGAAATCGTAAATTTGAGATGACCTTCGCTCATCCATATCTTTTGCTGTTGCTCCTGTTGCTGCCGTTGCTGGCCTGGCTCAAAGGCCGGCGCGGCCAGCCGCCGGCGTTTTTATATTCCTCGGTGCGATTGTTAGCGGGTTTGACCAATGCCCGGCGTTCACGGGCGGGCGCGTTTCTGGCGGCGTTGCGCTGGCTGTTGCTGGTGTTTTTCATCGTCGCACTGGCGCAACCGCGTTTGATGAAAAGCCAGACAACGGTCAAGGCCAGCGGCATTGACATCGTATGCGCGCTTGATTTGTCGGGCAGCATGATTTCGGAGGATTTCGTCGTGCATGGCCGGCGGGTGAACCGGTTCAACATGGCGCGCTCAGTCTTGAAAGGGTTCATTGACCAGCGAGCGAATGACCGCATCGGGCTGGTCGTGTTCGCGGCCCAGGCGTTCATTGCCGCGCCGTTGACGCTCGATCATGATTATTTGCAGGAAAATCTGGACCGGCTCGGAATCGGCACCATCAACGCCGATCAAACCGCCATTGGCGACGCGCTGACCACGGCGCTGAACCGGCTGCGCGATTTGAAGGCAAAGAGCAAAATCATCATTCTGATGACCGACGGCCAGAACAATTCCGGCAAAATAGATCCGCTCACTGCGGCGCAAGCGGCGCAGGCGTTGGGCGTGAAAGTTTATACCATCGGTATCGGCGAGCGCGGCATGGCCCCCATGCCGGTGTTCATGAACGGTCAGAAAGTCGGCTATCGGAACGTGCCGGTGGACGTGGACGAAGACACGCTGCAAAAAATCGCGCAGATGACTGGTGGCAAATATTACCGCGCTGACAACGCGGAGCGGTTCCAGGAAATTTACGCGGAGATTGACAAACTCGAAAAAACCGAGGCGGTCATCAACAAATACACGCAGTTCAAGGAATTGTTTCCGTGGCTGGTGTCCGCTGGCGCGGTGTTATTGTTGATGGAAATGGTTTTAGCACAGACTCTGTTGCGGAGGCTGCCATGAAACGATTGCCGATTGCCGGTTGCCGATTGCCGATTAACGGATCATTTGCCGGACGCCGTCTTGCGAGAGGCCGCCATGATGGCAGTCAAGGCATTGGCTTCTTCGAGCAAGGCGGACAATTTCTTTACGGGTATGATTTCAGATTCAATCAACAATTCGAGCCACAATGCCGTTTCGTCGGCTTCTTCTTCGACCGTGCCGGTTTTGGAGACGAATTCCGCGCGACTCCGAGCGCGACACGACGCGCGATAATTCGCCGCCACCGAAGTCCCACTGCGAACAATCTGTTTGGCAATGACACGTCCCGCATCGTCATTTTTCGGAATCGCGCGGGTCAGTTTAATGATTCGCAACGCAAAAGTTTTAGTTCGGGCTTTCAATTCGGTTGGGTTCATTCGCCGAAATTACAAATTCAATCAGCAATCGCCAATCGGAAATTGGCAATTCAAAGATGAGGTTTGAACATCCACAATTTCTCTGGCTGCTGCTGGTTTTGCCGCCGGCCCTGCTTGCGTTTTTTTGGTGGGCCGGGCGCAAACGGCAGCGGCTGCTGGCGCAATTCATCCAGGCGCGATTGTTGTCCGCATTGACAGTCGGTATTTCGCCGGTCCGGCAAAAAATCCGGCTGGCTTTGCTCACCTTGGCGGTCGCGTGCCTCATCATCGTGCTGGCCACGCCGCAATGGCATTTTGACTGGGAAAAAGTCGAACAGCGCGGCCTGGACATCGTTGTGGCCATTGATACGTCAAAAAGCATGTTGGCCGAAGACATTGCGCCCAACCGCCTGGAACGCGCCAAGCTCGCGGCGCTGGATTTGATGCAGCAGGCCAGGGCCGACCGGCTCGGGTTGGTGGCATTTGCCGGCGACGCGTTTCTGGAATGTCCATTGACGATTGATGACACGGCATTTCGCCAGAGCGTCGAGGCGCTGGACGTAAACACGATTCCACAGGGCGGCACCGCCATTGCCTCGGCCATTAACGCCGCCCGGACAGCCTTCAAGGAAGGCGATCATTACAAAGTGCTGGTGCTGCTCACCGACGGAGAGGACAACGACACCGGAGCGCTTGAAGCCGCGCAAAACGCGGCCAAAGACGGCCTTAAAATTTTCACCGTGGGCATTGGAACGGCGGAAGGCGCCTTGTTGCGCGTTACCGACGCCAACGGGAATTCGGATTACATCCGCGACCCGGACGGGAACGTGGTGAAGTCGCACTTGAACGAGACGCTGCTCCGGGAAATTGCCGGCGCGACCGGCGGGTTTTATCTGCCGCTACAGCCCAACACGATGGACACGCTTTACGAACAGGGCATCGCACCTCTGCCGGAAACGGAGTCGCAGGAACGGCTGGTGCGGCGCTATCACGAGCAATACCACTGGCCGTTGCTGGCAGCAATTGGTTTGCTGCTGGCGGAAATGTTTTTGCCGGAACGAAAGCGCAAAAAAACAATTTTGAATAACGACCGTCCTCACCCCGGCCCTCTCCTCCAGGAGAGGGAGAAACGCCCGCCGGTCCTGGATGCGACGGGAGTGATTGTTTTATTCGCGCTGCTTGGCCTTACGAATAATGGGTTTGCCTCGCCAGCGAGCGCGTTGCGCGAATACAAATCGGGCAATTACACGAACGCCCTGCAGGAATTTGAGCGGCTCGCACAAGTAAATACGAACGACCTGCGTCTGGTCTTCAACGCGGGCGCAGCGGCGTATCGCGCGACAAATTATGACGCGGCGTTGAACGATTTTAAAACAACGACATTGTCGCCGGATTTGGAGCTGCAGCAGCAGGCGTATTATAATTTGGGCAACACACTGTATCGCCTGGGCGAACTTAAATTCGAGCCCGACACGGAAGGTTTGGACGCGATGGAGGAAACCTGGCAACAAGCGGTCACGAGTTATGAGCACGCGGCTGAATTGAACACGAACGACATGGATGCCGCCGGCAATCTTGGTTTCGTGAAGAAGCAGATTGGATTGATCACCCAGCTTCGGGAAGCGATGCGAAGAGCCAAGCAGGCGGCTGATCAGGCGGTCCGGCGCAATGAGTATCACCGCGCGCTGGAAATCATGGAAAGCCTGAACAATCCGATTGCCGCCAAAAAATTCCAGGATTACACCAAAAAATTGAAGGACATTGATGCGATTGTCACTCCCCATCAGCGTTAGCCTGCTGCTGACATGGCAGGCAGCCCGCGCCCAATCCGCCGATGATTTTTTCAACGGCGGCGCGCATTTCTACATTTCCAACAACATCCCCCAGGCTCTGGAGCCGGTGGAAGACGGGCTGAAACATTATCCTGATGATGTGAAGCTGAAAAAGCTGTA
>JBEKJN010000258.1:0-4202 GCA_050011235.1 Verrucomicrobiota bacterium
AAACCGTGATCGAGCGGCAGCAGGCGTTTGGTTACACGTTCGAGGATTT
The DNA here is from genome assembly GCA_050011235.1 of Verrucomicrobiota bacterium. Classification (GTDB taxonomy): domain Bacteria; phylum Verrucomicrobiota; class Verrucomicrobiia; order Limisphaerales; family UBA11358; genus UBA11358. Next base: position 50 of record JBEKJN010000258.1, read on the forward strand.
GCGGTTCATCATCGGCCCGATGGCCAACGACGGCGTGCAGCCGCTCGGTTCGATGGGCACCGACACGCCGCTGGCGGTGCTGTCGAACAAGCCGCAGTTGCTTTACAATTATTTCAAGCAGCTCTTCGCGCAGGTCACGAACCCGCCGATTGATCCCATCCGCGAGGAAATCATCACCTCCACGGAGACCATGGTCGGCTCCCGCGGCAGCCTGCTCAAGCCCGCGCCCGAAAGTTGCGCCCTGATCAAACTGGAACATCCCATCCTCACCAACGGAGAACTGGAGAAGCTCCGTCACGTCAGCCGCAAGGGATTCGATGCGGCGACCCTGCCCATCCTGTTCCAGGCGGCTGCTGGCGCCAAAGGCCTGGAAAACGCGCTGGAAAAACTTTTTGCCGCCGCCGACCAGGCCATTGCGGGAGGCGCGAACATCGTGATCCTTTCGGACCGCGGCGTCAGCCGGGAGAACGCACCGATACCCGCGCTGCTGGCCGTGGCGGGCCTGCACCATCATCTGATCCGGCATGGTACGCGGGGCAAGGTCGGCCTCGTCCTCGAATCCGGCGAACCGCGCGAGGTGCACCACTTCGCGTTGCTCATCGGCTACGGTTGCAGCGCCATCAATCCTTACGTGGCGTTTGAGACGCTTGACGACCTGATCCGCGAGGGACTGTTGGTCAACCTCGACCACAAGACCGCCATCAAGAAATACATCAAGGCCGCCGTCAAAGGCGTGGTCAAGACGATGGCCAAGATGGGCATCTCCACCATCCAGAGTTATCGCGGCGCACAAATCTTTGAGGCCGTCGGTCTCAACAGCACGGTGGTCGAAAAATATTTCACCTGGACGCCATCGCGCATCGAAGGCGTCGGGCTGAATGTGCTGGCCGAGGAGGTTTTGCAGCGGCATCGCCATGCGTTTCCTGAACGGCAGATCAATGGCGTCGCGCTCGACCCGGGCGGCCAGTATCAATGGCGCGACGGTGGTGAATATCACCTGTTCAACCCGCAGACGATTCACAAGCTGCAGATTGCCTGCCGGCTTGGCAGCGAGAAGATTTACCGCGAATACGCCGAACTGATCAACAACCAGGCCAGGAACCTGTGCACGCTGCGCGGCCTGCTCGAATTCAAACCCGCGGAGAAGCCGCTGCCGATTGACGAAGTCGAGCCGGTCGAGGAAATCGTGAAACGCTTCAAGACCGGCGCGATGAGCTATGGCTCCATCAGCCAGGAAGCGCACGAGGCGCTCGCCATCGCCATGAACCGCATCGGTGGCAAAAGCAACACCGGCGAAGGGGGCGAGGATTCGGAACGCTACATCCCGTTGCCCAACGGCGATTCGAAAAACAGCGCCATCAAACAGGTCGCGTCCGGCCGGTTCGGCGTGACGAGTCATTACCTCGTCAACGCGCAGGAACTTCAAATCAAAATGGCCCAGGGCGCCAAGCCGGGTGAAGGCGGCGAATTGCCTGGTAAAAAGGTTTACCCGTGGATCGCCAAGACCCGGTTCACCACGCCGGGCGTCGGCCTCATTTCACCGCCGCCGCACCACGACATTTATTCCATCGAGGATTTGGCGGAGTTGATTCACGATTTGAAAAATTCCAATCGCAACGCGCGCATCAGCGTCAAACTCGTCGCCGAAGTCGGCGTCGGCACGATTGCCGCCGGCGTCGCGAAGGCGCATGCCGACGTGGTGCTTATCAGCGGTCACGACGGCGGCACCGGGGCTTCGCCGCTCTCGTCCATCAAGCACGCTGGCGCGCCGTGGGAACTCGGTGTGGCCGAGACGCACCAGACGCTCGTGCTGAACAATCTTCGCAGCCGCATCTACGTCGAGACCGACGGCCAGATGAAGACGGGCCGCGACGTGGCCATCGCCGCGTTGCTCGGGGCGGAGGAATTTGGTTTTTCCACCGCTCCGCTCGTGGTGCTCGGTTGCATCATGATGCGGGTTTGCCATTTGAACACCTGCCCGGTCGGCGTGGCCACCCAGGACCCGCGCCTGCGTGCGCGGTTCACGGGCGATCCGGATCACGTCGTGAATTTCATGCGGTTCGTGGCGCAGGAGCTTCGCGAGATCATGGCCAAGCTCGGCTTCCGCACGTTCAATGAAATGATTGGCCGCACGGACAAACTCGTGCCGTGGAAGGCCATCGAGCATTGGAAGGCCAAGGGCCTCGATTTCACGAACATTTTGTATCAGCCCGAGGCCGGGCCGGAAGTCGGCCGTTACCGCCAGATTGACCAGGACCACGGTTTGGAACAGTCGCTCGACGTGACGCGGCTGCTCGGCATTTGCGAACCGGCCATCGAACGCGGCGAGCGCGTTTATGCCGACTTGCCCATCCGCAACGTCCACCGCGTGGTCGGAACCATCACCGGCAGTGAAATCACGAAGAAATGGGGACCGAACGGGCTGCCCGAGGACACGATTCATCTCAAGTTCACCGGCAGCGCGGGCCAGAGTTTCGGCGCGTTCGTGCCCAAGGGCATGACGCTCGAACTCGAAGGCGACGCGAATGATTATTTCGGCAAGGGACTGAGCGGCGGACGGATCATTGTTTATCCGCCGAAGGGTTCCACGTTCAAGGCCGAGGACAACATCCTGATCGGCAACGTGGCGCTTTATGGCGCGACCGGCGGCGAACTGTTCGTGCGCGGCATGGCAGGAGAACGGTTCGGCGTCCGCAACAGCGGCGTCAATGCCGTGGTGGAAGCCGTCGGCGACCACGGTTGCGAATACATGACCGGCGGGCGGGTGGTGGTGCTGGGCAATACCGGACGCAACTTTGCGGCGGGCATGTCGGGCGGCATCGCCTACGTGCTCGACGAGGCCGGCGATTTCGCCACCCGCGTCAACCGGCAGATGGTCGAGTTGGAAAAACTCACCGATGCCGACGAAATTGAACAGGTCTGGAAAATGATTCAGCGGCATCAAACTTATACGAAGAGTGAGTGCGCTGCGCGCCTGCTGGCGGATTGGAAAGGCATGGTCCGCAAATTCGTCAAGATCATTCCGAAGGATTACCAGCGCGTGCTGCAGTCCATGAAAAAGGTGCAATCGCAGGGCTTGACCGGCGAGCAGGCCATCATGGCCGCGTTCGAGGAAAACATCCGCGACGTGGCGCGCGTCGGCGGCGGATGATTTTGATAAACTTGAAAAACTGATTTCAGAAAATGGGCAAACCCGAAGGATTTTTGGACTATCAACGCGAACTGCCGGCGGACCGTCCGCCCGCTGAACGCGTCGCCGACTGGAACGAATTCCATTTCCACATGGAGGAGGCCAAACTCCGCCAGCAGGGCGCGCGCTGCATGGATTGCGGCATCCCGTTCTGCCACACCGGCACGCTCCTCAGTGGCATGGCCACCGGCTGCCCCATCCACAATCTCATCCCGGAATGGAACGACCTCGTTTATCGCGGCCTCTGGAAGGAAGCGCTCGAACGGCTGCACAAAACGAACAATTTTCCCGACTTCACCGGCCGCGTCTGCCCTGCCCCCTGCGAAGGTTCCTGTGTGCTCGGCATCAATGCGCCGCCCGTCACCATCAAGAACATCGAGTATTCCATCGCCGAAAAAGGCTGGGACGAAGGCTGGATCGTGCCGGAACCGCCGAAGAAACGTTCCGGAAAAAATGTTGCCGTCGTCGGCTCCGGCCCGGCGGGTCTGTGCGCGGCGGCACAATTGAACAAGGCCGGCCATACCGTCACGGTTTTCGAGCGTGACGACCGGCCCGGCGGTTTGCTGATGTATGGCATTCCGAACATGAAGCTCGACAAGGAACAGGCTGTGATGCGCCGCATCCGGCAAATGGAAGCTGAAGGTGTCAAGTTTGTCTGTAACACCGAAGTTGGCAAAAATTATCCCGCCGAAAAGCTGCTCAAGGAATTTGACGCGGTGATTCTGGCGACTGGCGCCACCAAACCGCGCGACCTGCCCGTCGAAGGCCGGAACCTCAAAGGCGTCCACTTCGCGATGGATTTTCTGACGGCCAACACCCGCGCTTTGCTCGACCGGCACAAGAACGGAGATTTCATTTCCGCCGAAGGCAAGGACGTCATCGTCATCGGCGGTGGCGACACCGGCACGGACTGCGTCGGCACGTCGCTCCGTCAGGCTTGCAAGAGTCTGGTGCAGGTTGAAA
>JBEKJN010000259.1:0-4177 GCA_050011235.1 Verrucomicrobiota bacterium
CGTCGGTGACATTTTCAAATTGCGCGACGACCGAGTTCAATTCGCCGCTGCCACGTACCGGTGCGTAACGCGCCTGGTTGCACAGATGGAACAGTTCGCGCAGGCCCTGCAGTGTCGCTTCCGGCACGCCGTGTGACGCCACGCGTTCATCCACGACGGATTCGGTGATGGATGATGCTGGACAATCCAGCCGCTCGCCGAGCTGTTCCTGCAGCAGTCGAAACAGCGTGGCAAAAAATTCGTCGGATTTATTTTCCGCAGCCAGCCGGTGCAAATCGTCCAGCCCGTCGCGGACCAGTTGCGCAACCTGCCGCCGCCGTCGCAAACGCGGATTGTTGGCCAGACTGTCCGTGCGCTTGCGCCACACAAACGCCGCAAGCCACGCCAGCACCGGCACACCTTGCAGCGCGAGAAATGCCGGCCGTGTTACAAGCGGAGGAGTGGCTGGCACAAGCGCGCCGAATTCATCTTTGATGGGCAGAATGTCCTGTGGCGACGATGGATTCTCTGCGCCGGCGGATTTGGCGGCGGCGATGGTGGGCACAGCAGCCATTCCAGCAGAACGGACGGCGAGTTGCACGGAAGGTTGTGTGAGCGTGTGGTAATTCCCGTCGTCCGGATCGAAAAATGAAAAGGAAAATTGCGGCAACTGGTGGACGTCCGTGTTTTGCGGCGTGACAATTTCTTCAAACATTTTGGCGCCTTCCAAGCCGAGCTGATCGCTGGTTTCCACCTTTGACGCGGGCGGATAGACTTTGAAATCGCGCCACTCCGGCTGGTTGGGTAGCGTGAGGGAATCCAGTGCGCCACGTCCGGAAATTTGGATGCGCACGGTAATGGGATCGCCAACGGCAACATTCGTCGGCCCGGCGCTGACGGTCATCGTATAATGGCCGACCACTCCGTTGAAATCCGCCGGTTTGCCTTCCGTCGGCAGCGGCAGCGATTGGACTTCGATTGAATCCGTGGTGAGCGAGATCTGTTTCTCTTCGTTAAAGAACGACCGGAATCCGAATTGCCGGGAAAACCGGTCCTGCGGCTGACTGGACGGCAGTACTAATATCATCTGGGCCGTGAATGGACCGAGATTCAGGTCGCCGGACTTCAGCACCGTCAAGGCGATGGAAAGCGGAACGACGGCGTAAACGCGGTTGCCGATTTGTTTCCGATATTGTCCGCCTTGCGCGCTCTTGCCGAGAACGAATCCTTCAGCCGGCTCGGCCGTGAACTGGAAGCTGACCAAATTTTGCACGTCGTCGCGCAGATAAATCTGTAGTTGCGCGGCCAGCACCTGCCCAACATAAACGTTTGTCTGCGGCAACAGCAATTTCATGAATGCCACCTCCGAACCGGTATTAACCGCCGCGGCGGAGGGGACGGCGCCCTTTTGCACGGTCAATTCGAGTGGCTGGCTGGTCAATGATTGGCCATTCACGTCAGCGGTCATGGCCGGGAAGATAAATTTGCCGTCGTGTTGCGGTGTGACGGAAAAGGTGACGGTGACCGTCGAACTCATCGCGCCATTGACGATGTTGACACTTTGGGAAGTGCCGATCTGGGAGATTTGCAAACCGGGGACGCTCGGTGTCGGAACATTTTTCGACTGGCCGCCCTCGAACGTCAGCGACAACGTGGCACTCTCGCCGAGCGCGATGGTGTCGCGATCCAAAGACGCGGTAAAGTTTGCCGCACGGGCCATGGCCGTGCTGGAACCGAGCGCGCCCAGACACAAAAGAACGGCAAAGCAAAACGAAATCACCCCGCGGCCGCGCAACCGGAAATAACATTTTGCCGAAGGCAAATCCTGGCGGGCCGCGAAGGGAAAACCCTTCGGCCCGCCGTTGATTTCAGATTGTTTTCGGCCATTATCCATCCACTCAACCAAAAGACATTGTCCGCGCAAAAATGTTCACCCTTTCTGTGCGTGAAAACTCCGGTGTACATTCCATTCTCTGCCGGGATTGGCATGTCCCACGCGCGCCGGAAAAACGAACCAAGAATGAAACCACGGTGTTTAAATGTCTCTCAGTCAACCGCCAAGTTCGTTTTGCCGGCAGTTGGCGGTGTGCGCAGCGGAGCATTTTCGACCTTTTGATGTCCAGGCTTTGGAACTGGTGGCTGGGGGCGGAATTGAACCGAACTTGCAATTTACACTAAACTTCCAATCTCCCCGCCAGAACGCAAGTTGCAGAACTTACGCTGCAACGCCTGATAAATCGCAGGTTTTGACGCTTTCGTCAAGCTTTTAACTACCCCTTCAAAACTCTAAAACAACTCCCGCATTACTCTTTTACGACACCTTTGCTGGCAGTTTTGCTGGCACTTCGCCTGTCATAATTTTGGGATCGTTTAGGAAAAATCGGAAACGGATTCGACCAATTACATGATAGCTTTCGCACTGAACGGTTCGCCGAGAATTATTGAAATATAAGGTCATTGTAGGCGATAATTATTTTGCGTGGAAATTATAACCAGCCCATCCGCTACAGGCGGAACCGGACCCGACTTTGAATTCAAAGTCGGGGCGGCCTGTTTGACGCTCTTGTTGACAGGTGGCGCCCCGTTCTTCCTTGAAACTGGGACGGTCAATGCGGTGCATTTCCAAACTAAATACCTGGGCTGGCAAACGGACGACCTTCTATTGGAGGCCGTTGATGGCCAGGGTGAAAAACACAAAGCGGCCATTCAGGTCAAACGTTCGTTTGTTTTGAGCGAAAAGGACAAGGAATCTACAGAAGCATTGCGGCGGGCTTTCGCGGATTTCCGGAACGCATCGCTGTTCAATCAGGGCCGTGACATGCCGCCGATACGACGTGGAACACCCTCTGCACCTTGGCGGCCACTCGAACAGGGACAGCCTCGTCCTATACGCTTGAAAAACTTCCCGAACCGTTGTTGCAACGGCACAACCACGCCAGCGGATACCCGGCTGGTGCATTGCGCCTGTTGGAGGATACACGCGTAGTAGTTGATGGAATTCGCACAACGATTGGTGGAAAGATGGAGATTCCCCGGCGCGAACTGTTCGGTCAACTTTGTCAGCTCATTGAAAATAATCCGCTTGTGTTTGTGACGGGCGAAGCAGGTTCGGGGAAATCCGTGCTAGCGAAAATGGGTTTTTCTTTGGCCACCATCGGCGCGGTCGGCTTCGCATTTCGCGCTGAGAGTCTCGCCGGCACTCATATCAATGAAGTTCTGGGCGCTGCTTGACGCATATAAAGCGGAGCTTCCGAAAGAAAGCGAACAGGATGATGAGATCAAAGTGTGGCGGTTCAGGCTGCACCAAATGGATACGCGAAACTTTGTTGAAGTGGGCGAAGCAGAAGATGGACGCGTGTTGATTCAAGCCTCAGCCCCGCCACCTGAACTTCAAGAAATGATAGATGCGAAAAAACCGCAGCGGGAAACTTGGGAGGCCGCGACGATTTTATTTGGTTGGGGCCGGTCGGTCTTTGCAGGGCAGCCGACACAGGGCGTCAATCCAGAGCAATGGAAGGCAAAACTTCACGCGGCACAAACCCAGATTGCTTCCATCAATGAAGTGACGGATCAGGTTCAGACATCCATCGCGCTTGCCGGACCGGCTTATGTGGCCGCCGTGTGCATCCGGGATCATTGGGCCGAATTGGCGGACACTGAACAGGAATGGTGTGCAATAATGACCTGCGATTCGATTGAAGCGGACGCAGATACTTCAGATCAATTTAAAATTGCGGCCCTAAATGTCATGGAAGCCTCACGCCCGGCGGCCTTTATTCTGCCGGCATTGTTTGAAAAACAATGCGCCCCCGCTGTTCAAGCCCGGCTGCTGCCAGCTCTCGCCAAAGCGATAACCCATTCCGTGGATGAAGTCGTGAAATATGCTGTGCAAGGCATCGGGGCCTATTTGTGGAAATCAGATCGGCCACTCGCTCTTACGTGTGTTCACACGCTTATATTGGAAGCGGTTGAGCAAAGCCGATTCTGGAATGAACGACGGCGGAAAGGTGTCGGCGGCCCGTTGGCCGAAACGAAGGAGATAATTACAGCAGCCAACAATCCACCCTTGTTAAGAGCAGACACCATGAAAAACGACGACCGGGACTCATTTCTCAATGCGCCGCTCCTTCCGGCCCGCTTGCAGGCCGCTGAAACGGCGTGGTATCTCGGTTTCAAGCCCCATCAGATTCCGATCCTG
>JBEKJN010000260.1:0-4173 GCA_050011235.1 Verrucomicrobiota bacterium
GGTTGGAGCATCACCTCACTCATCATCTGTTCTATGAGCAACGCAAGGACCGCAAAAACTATTTTCAATTGGTCGCCGAACTCAACCCCGGCTTAGGTTGACGCCAATGCGCATTGCGGGACTGCGGAGGATGGGCGCCTTTTGGCGGCCATGAATTTTTATCCGCGTTTCATCCCGCCTTCATTTCATTTCGGCGCGGCAAGCCGCAGTGGTTGAATTGGCAAAACACCATTACTCCCACACTCCATTTTTGTTCGCGTAAGCCGCGGTTAATTATGCCCGGCATTCCCCGTCAGTGATGCCCGCCACCACCGCCGCCGTGGAAGCCGCCCCCACCACCACCGTGAGGAACACCGCCACCGCCACCGCCGTGCCATCCACCGCCACCGCCATGCCAGCCGCCACGATAGCCGCCATAATAACCGCCGTAGCCAAAGGAAAACGACACCGCCGGCCAGCCGTAATAATACCCGCCATAGTAAGGATAGTAGTACGGTTGGTAGTAATAGGCGTTGTAGTCATACGTCTGCGTATCGGGAATGACATAGACCGTCTGAGGCGGAGCCGTTTGGACATAAGAAACCGAAGGTTGCGTGGCCGCAGTCGCGGTTTGGGCGTTGTTGACGTCCGAATTATTCGGCTGCGGCGCGGTTTGGGCGGTTTGGGCGGCTGCCGCCAGCCGGTTGTGCTGGTTCAGCATGGTGTTGATGATGCGGTCGGAAACTCCCTCCTGTTTCAAGTAAAGGATTTGGTTCGCGTCTAGGCCGTAGGCATTGCCGGCGTTCTGGATGTAATTGACGATGACATCCTCGCCGACGTTCGCGTGCGCGAGTTGCACGACTTGCGACACGCCATACGACAATTGCGGAGCAGCCTGACTCGCGGCGGCCGGTTGAGCAGCGGCGGGCGTGGTTGTCGCTGCGGTTGTGGAAGTGGAAGATTCCTGGGCCACGGCTTTCGCCGCCAAAAGAGTCACTGCCGTAATGGCCGTGATGGTCAGGACCAGACTTTGAAGGCTTTGCGTTTTCATAAAATCAATACCTAAAGATCTAACACCACAAAGTCGCGCCGGTTGCGGGAACTGTCAACTGCCGTTGCTCAGGACTTTAGACGAGAATTTCACCGATTGCCACGAATTGTCTTTCAGAAACCCCGGTTTGTGAAATTCCGTGTCATCCGTGTCTGACGCCTTCTTTATTCAAGTTTTGTGCGATCCGGCTTCTTTCCGCCGGAATTCGTATTCACGTTTTTTGATTTCATCGCCCAACAATTCCTCCGCCGACCAGCCGCGGGCTTGGGCAAGTTCAGCGAGAGCGAAGAGTTGTTTGGCCAAGGCAGATTTTTGGTAGGGACGCGCTGCCGCGCGTCCGTGATCAGTTTGGGCTGCGCGGGCACCCCGACAGAAAACTGTCGGGGCAGGCCGCAACCCTGCCACGGAATCCAGCAAACCCGCTTTACGCGCCTTTTTCACGAGTTTTTCGGCGCGGAGCAGGGCGGGCAGGTGTTTCGGAATGCCGTCGAACGCGGAATGGCGGGCGTGTTTGGTGCCGTGCTTTTCGGCGCGCTTGATTTTTTCCCAGTTCGCCCAAACTTCATCCACATTCCTGACCTTGGTTTTGCCGAAGACGTGCGGGTGGCGGCGGATGAGCTTGTTCACGAGCAGGCGGCAAACCTCTTCAAAATCAAACACGCCACGTTCGCGCGCCAACTGGCAATGGAAAACCACCTGCAACAGCAAATCGCCAAGTTCCTCGGCCATCTCGTGGTCGTCGGTCGCCTCGATGGCGTCAATCAATTCATAGACCTCCTCGATGGCGTGGCGGCGCAGCGTCATGTGGCTTTGCTCGCGGTCCCACGGACAACCCGTGGGCGAGCGCAGCCGCGCCATGACTTTGAGCAGGTCGTTGATGGCGGATTTCTTTTCCATTTCTTATTAACACCCTGCTTTAGCCGGGTGTGAGCGATGATGATTGGGCAACAACCGTTTCAACGGTTTCTCGACGTGTGCAAAAAACCGTTGAAACGGTTTTGCATGACGCTTTCAGAATCACCCGGCTGAAGCGGGGTGTTAATGAAAAGCTTTGCGTCTCCGCGCCTTGGCGTCTTTGCGTTAAAATCCGGTTCACAGAATCACCAAATCATCCCGGTGCACGAGTTCTTCCTTTGGCAGTTTGCGTTCGCGCACGGCGGCGGAATCGAACCGCGCGATGCCGCGCGCAAATTCCGTCCCGTCCAAATCGCAAATCCGCACCACGTCGCCAGCGGCGAATTCGCCCTCGCACCGCGCCACGCCCGGCGGCAGCAGGCTTTTGCCTTTTTCGCGCAACGCGTGTTTCGCGCCGTCGTCCACGAACAACGCGCCTTGGGGATGATGGAAAAATGCAATCCAGCGCTTGCGGCCCTGTAACTTCACCGGTTGTGCGACAAAAAGCGTGCCTTCGTCTTCGCCGCCGAGAATTCTCGCCAGCACGTTTTTCTTTTTGCCCGACGCGATGACGAGCGGGATGCCGGAGCGGACGGCGATTTTCGCCGCCTCGATTTTTGATTTCATGCCGCCGACGGCGGTGTCGCTGTCCGTGCCGCGCGCGAGTGTCTCCAGGGCGGAATCAATTTTCTCGATGACGGAAATGGTTTTGGGATTGGCCCGGCCGAAATTTTCGATGACGCCGTCCACGGTCGTGAGGATGACGAGCAAATCGGCGGGCAACAGCGACGCGACCAGTGCGGACAGCTTGTCGTTGTCGCCGAACTTGATTTCGGTGAACGAGACGGCGTCGTTTTCGTTGATGATGGGCACGACGCCGCGGCCGAGCAGCGTGACGAGCGTGTTGCGGGCGTTGAGATGGCGTTCGTGATGTTCGAGATCGTCGTGCGTGAGCAGCACCTGCGCGACGTGCAGGCCGTGCCGCGCGAACAATTCCGCATAGCTGGCCATGAGCCGCGACTGGCCGACCGCGGCGCAGGCCTGCAATTCGGCGAGTTCCGTCGGGCGTTTCTCCAAGCCGAGCGCGCCCATGCCCGCGCCGACCGCGCCGCTGGTGACGAGGACGACTTCCTTGCCGGATTTTCGGAGCGCGGCAACCTGCGCGACGATCTGTTCGAGCTGGGCGGGGTCGGGCTGCTTGCGGCTGTCGGTAAGCACGCCCGTGCCGAGTTTCACGACGAGGCGGACGGCGGTTTTGAGCGGATCACGATGCACGTGCCGAGGTTAGGAAAAAATCCGCGCCCGGAAAATGCAAAAATCAATTTCCCCCGGCCCCCGGTTTTGGCGGCGCCAGCAGCGAGCCAAAAAAATCTCCGCCGCGCAGCGCCACCAGCACGGCCAGACCCGCCAGATCGTTTTGCGACTTCACGTTTTTGAGCACCAGATTATCGAGGCCGATGGCCTGTTCGCGATTGTTCCGCTGGTTTTTCAGGTCAATGAATTTGACCGTGCCGACGGAGACGTTCAAAACGTCAATGGACTTGAAGTCGTAGCCGGTTTGTCTCTTGAAACTGGCTGCGCCGCCGCTGGATTTTTTTGTCGGCAATGGGACGCCGAGCGCAAAGATGTTCGTCTGCCCGGCCTCGTTTTTCACGATGTCGAGTTCGCCGAGGTTGAAACGCATGAGCGTGACATGAATCTCGTGCCGCGCGAGCGCGGCGCGGTCGTATTCAATATGGATTTCCGGAATGTTCAGGAACGGCGTGCCGCCGAAGTCCGGCGGATTGTAGAGCTTGAGATTTTGAATCTCCACCGTCGGTTCAACGAGGCCGACCGAAAATTTTCCAATTTCGGCGTCCATGCCGGTCTGCGCGCGGATGCGATGTTCCACCGCGACGCGCAGAATTGAGTTGAGCGACAGCAGCAGAATGACGACCAGCACCACCACCAGCAGGAACAGCCGGAACAGCCATTTGAAAATCCACTTCATTATTATTTTGGATTTACGATATATGATTTACGCGAAGCGTCCAGATTGCGAATGAATTCGTAAATCGCAAATCGCATATCGAAAATCAAACCGCCACGTCTTCCGGCCGGACTTCGAGGCATTCGTCCTGGTCCTCCCAGACGGCGGCGGCGTAGGAATGCAACAGCTTCGGCACCAGCTCGCGTCCGGCGCGCGCGAGCATTTGCTCGGCCTGCTGCGCAGCGTTTTCGTAGGCGGCGTCGTAATTCCCCACACGCCG
>JBEKJN010000261.1:0-4171 GCA_050011235.1 Verrucomicrobiota bacterium
ATGCGGATTGGTTCTGTTTTAAGCAAATCGTGTCGTGCCCGACAGAAAAATCTGGAATGGACACAGTGATTTCGGTATTGCCAGCCGGACACCAGATGAAGCCGCGCCTGAAAATCAGCCATTTGATTTTAATGTTTGCGCTGGCGGCGCTGCCGTTCGCCGCCACGTTCGCACTGTATTATCCTGATGAGCGTCATTACACCGACGGCGCGCTGATGACGCTGAAGCACGGCGACTGGCTCGTGCCCAAGACTGCCGCGGGTGCGCCGCGTTTTCAAAAGCCGCCGCTGGCTTATTGGTCGGTTGCCGCGAGCTATGCAATGTTCGGAATTGGTGTGTTCACGTCGCGTTTGCCGTTTTTACTGGCCAGTTGCGGAACGCTTTGGCTGACGTACCGGCTTGCACGACGGTTGACAGGCAGTGTCGAAATCGCGCTGCTCGCTGCGGTTGTGCTGCTGTCGCATCCACAATTTTTTCTTTGCTCCATTCGTTCCATACCAGACGCGCTGCTGGTTTTTTTCATCACGCTGAGCGCGTCCGGATTTTTGCGGTTGATCGTTTTTGAAGAATCCGCGGCGGGCGCATTTTGGGCGGCTTACAGCGGTGCGGCGGGGGCGGCGTTGAGCAAAGGATTGCTCGGCGCGGGAATTGTGGTGTTCGCGTGGGCGTTTGCCTTCTGGCAGGAACGTGATTGGCACGCAGTTAAAAAAATCATCCACCTGCCAAGCCTTGCCTCGGCGGTCATTTTGATGGGAGGTTGGTTCGGCTATATTTTTTGGAAGCAAGGGGCGGGGGCGGTGAATGTTTTCCTTGATGACCAGGTGGCGGGCAATTTACACGGTCCCTGGTGGTTGCCGTTTGGCCGCGCACCGCTGTTCGCGCTCATTTTAGCTCTCAACTTTTTGCCATGGAGTGCAACCGCAGTCGAATGGTTCGTGCGGAAAGAATCCTGGACGGCGGGCAGCACACCGCCCCTTGCGCAAAAATTCGTTCTTGCGTGGACGGCGCTGTTGATTGCCGGATTCGCACTCGGCGCAAGCGTCTCGTTGCGTTATTTGCTGCCGGCGGCGCCGTTGCTGGCTGTGCTGCTGGCCGACTGGCTGCGAAGCGCGGAAAGTACGCGACTGATTTTTTCCCTCCGGCGAATTTTGAAAATCGTTTTGGCCATGCTCACACTGGCGGTCATGGCGGGGTTTCTTGTTGATTCGCAATGGCCGTTGCCAGCGGTTCTGTTTGCGCTGATATGCGGTTTGTTTTTGTTTGGCATTGCCGTGCTCGGTTTGGGCGCACTGTGGCGCAAATCCTTTTCAGCGGCGGAGGCGCTGGGTTTGGCGATTTTGCTCGGCTGGGTAATTTTTTTCACCGCGGCGATGCCGATTCTTCTGCCCGACCGTGCGCAGCAAATCGCGGTGACACTGTGGCAGACCCAAACCGATCCGGTCCAACCTGTGCTGCTCATCGGCGACGTGCAACTGGCGAGCCGCGTGCGTGTGCTGCTCGGCAAAAACTGGACGGTTGTGCAGGCTAACAAATTGAATCCGACCGTCGCGGTGGATTACACGCGTGTTTTGGTTTCGGAAAAAGAGGCGGGCGAATTTATCAATCGCGGCTGGGCGGTCCGGACAGCGGCCGTCAGTTTTGGCGCGCCGTCGCGCGGAGAATTGTGGGAAGCTTTTAAATCGAGGCGGCTGCCGGAAATGCTCGCGCGCCACGCGAAAAAAATTTGCCTGGCGACACGCGAATAGCCGGTTTCACAGTTGGTTCAAGAGTTGGCGGCGGCCGATCTACCCTTTATTGTCCGCGCAATTTCCGCACATCCACCGCCTCCATGCCCGCAGCGCGAATGGCTTGCAAGCCAAGGTCAGTATCTTCGTAGGCGCGGCAAAATTTCGGTTCCACACCTATGCGCCGCGCGGCCTCGAGAAAAATGTCCGGCGCGGGTTTCTGGTTTTTCACCATCTCGCTCGTCACGACGGCGTCGAAGAAATGCCGGATTTTCAAATGGTCGAGCACCAGGCCGATGATTCTTTGCGTGCCGCCGGACGCCACAGCCATTGGAATTTTCCCATGGTTTGCCTTCGCAATTTCCAGGACGGCATGGACCGGTTCGACCTGCGGCAACAGCGGCAAATACACTTCCTCTTTTTCATGCGCGACGGCGATGTGGTCGAGCGAACGGCCTTGTTCCGCAGCGAGCAATTTCAAAATGTCGCGCGACGGCATGCCGCCAGAGGCGTAAAAGCGGTCTTCAGGAAAATGAAGGTTGTGCCGTTGCGTGACCATTTGCCACGCGCGCCAGTGCAACGGCATGGTGTCGGCCAGCGTGCCGTCGCAATCAAAAACGAGCCCCTTGATATGCGGCGGCAGTTTCATGATTTCAGCGCGGCGAACCTTTCCTCCAAATCATGCGCCACGAGCGGTTCGATGATGCCATCCAGCTCGCCATCCATCACGGCGGGCAGATTGTAAAGTGTCAATTCAATGCGATGGTCCGTGACGCGGTTCTGGGGGAAATTATAGGTGCGGATGCGCTCGTTGCGTTCACCGGTACCGACCTGTGCCTTGCGTTGCGCGGCGTATTTCGCGTTTTCTTCGGCGATTTTCCTGTCGAGCAGACGCGAACGCAGAACTTTCATCGCCTTGGCTTTGTTCTTTTGCTGCGAACGTTCGTCCGCACAGCGCACAATCAAGCCGCTCGGCTTGTGCAAAATTTGGACTGCGGAATCCGTCGTGTTCACGCCCTGGCCGCCGGGACCAGACGCTCGGCAAACGGTGATTTCCAGTTCCTCCGGCTTGATTTCGATGTCCACTTCCTGCGCTTCGGGCAGGACGGCAACAGTACAGGTGCTGGTATGAATGCGCCCCTGCGCTTCGGTCGCGGGCACGCGTTGGACGCGATGCACGCCGCTCTCGTATTTGAGCCGTTTGAAGACGTCCGTCCCGGTCACGGAAAAAATGATTTCCTTGAAGCCGCCGAGGTCGGACGGGCTGGAATCCATTGTCTCGACCTTCCAGCCGCGCGTCTCGGCATAGCGCGTGAACATGCGGTAAAGATCGGCGGAAAACAACGCGGATTCCTGTCCGCCGGCGCCGGCGCGGACTTCGATGATGGTGTTGCGCGAATCTGACGGATCGGGCGGCAAAATGCCGAACTGGATTTGCTGCGCCCGTTTTTTTCCATCTGCTTCGAGCCGCGCAATTTCCTCGCGGGCCATTTGCGCGAGTTCGGATTCCTGCGGTTCGTTTTTGAGCAGGGCACGGTTTTGTTCCAGGTCGGCGAGTGCTTTCAAATAATTCTCGCCATACGCCAGCAGTTCCTTGAGCCGGGCGTATTCGCGGGACAATTCCTGCGCGCGCTGCGGGTTGTCGAAGACCTTTGGGTCGCTCAGCGCAGCTTCGACTTCGGCAAAGCGTTTGCGGAATTTTTCAATGTGCGGACGCAGGTCCATTTTGGATTTTCGATTTACACTTCAATCGTAAATCTCAAATTGCAAATGTTTCGGCGGTTGCATTGCAAAAAAGAGACCGCCCACAATCCCAGAAATCGGGATGGCGGGCGGCACTTGCTGAAAAGCTACTTCCTTTTCTTCTTCGTCGTGGCGGCGGCTTGGGCGGCCTGCGTTTTGGCGAGGCGCTGCTGGAATTTATCCACACGACCGGCGGTGTCCACGAACTTTTGCTGGCCGGTGTAGAACGGGTGGCAAGCGTTGCAAATACCCACGATAATCACGGGCCGGGTGGAGCGGGTCTTGATGACGTTGCCGCAGGCGCAACGGATTTCCGCGTCCACATATTTCGGATGAATGTCCGTCTTCATAAAAAGGGGCGCAAAGTTACCATGAACGAGCCGGATGACAAGAGTGAATTTGCGGCGGGCTACACGCCGCCAATCCACGTACGATCTTCCCAAACGGCCTTAAGCGAAGTCAGGTTGCGCGAATCCATGACGTTCTTGGCCGCGGATAGCAACTTGCCCTTCTTTAGATTTTTCCAGGCGTCGCTTGCGCTGATGGCGACAAACTGAAGCACGCTGGGGTCGCGATAACAATCAATCATGCAGCGCGTGCAGCCGTCCCGGATGAGTTTCGATTCGTCCCACTCGTGGACCTTGCACATCGGCTTTTCCCAGAAATGGCAGCGGTAAAGGTCGAGGTTCCAGTCGAGATAGAAG
>JBEKJN010000262.1:0-4128 GCA_050011235.1 Verrucomicrobiota bacterium
TGTCACCGGAGGCCATGTCCTCCTCCCCGCGTGAAAGGTTGGAGGTGACATTCGACAACTGGGTGGCTGCATCCCCCGCCTTTTTGATTGTGTCCTTGATTTTTTGCAGTTTGTCCCGCTCATCACTTTCGGTTTTGGCAATTTTTGAAAGGGTTTGATACTGGGGCCGAATCAAGGCAAAGCCGATCAACCCCAGCACCACCAACGTGCAAAAAATCACGAGGATGAACTGGGTGCGCTTTTCTCTGTCTTTGGGAAAGATATTCATCGGCTTTGAGCGGGATAACGACATTCCAGGGTGAACAACACATACGGCTTGCCGTCAGGACCTGTCTGCGGCGCCGAAAGACTGGCCAGTCGCACCCCGTTCGTTTTGTCCAGCATGGTTTGAAAATAAGAGTGTTGGGCTACGGCATCGTTGAATTTGTTCACCTGATCTCCGGGGTTGGCGCTGGAATCCTTGGCGTCCAGCGTCACCAAAATTTTTTCCGTGACCATCGGCGGGCGTCCGGCAATGACACCGAAACTATTGGTCTGCGACTTCGTGCCTTCCGTGTTGAAATACTCCTGGTCCACCCGCAACCGGTTCAACTGTACACCCGGCGCTGTGGCCTGCTGCAACGCATTTAACAGGCTGCCTTGGAGAAAACGCGCAGCGCTTAATTTTTTCAAAAAGTCCAGTTTATTTTGGCCGTCCGTAATTTTCTTCGTGCTCACCAGGATCCGGTCGTATTCATTGGTGTGGGTCTGAATTTCATTTTGCACCTGATTCAAGTTGTTTTTGGCCAGCATTTCTTTGAGCAGGAGCGAACTGCTCCACACCAAAGCCAGCGCCACCAGAAGCGCGCCGGCAAAAATGACGCGTTTGGCCGGGTCGCGTCGGCGCAGGTCCTCGGCGATCAGTGCTTCCGCCAGCAAATTGATGCGTATCGGCATAATCCCAATCCCATTTCAATCACAGGGCGACCAGCGCGGCACCTATCGCCACCGCCAATTGCGATCCCAAGTGTTCCATTTCCACCGCCTGCTGCCCCGGCAACGCCAGTTGCAGAAAACCGGTCGGATTCCATGTCTTGCAATCCGCCAGCATTTCCGTGTGCAACATCTGCAAAATCATTTCCGACCGCGCCGAACCGCCGCTGACAAAAATTTGCGCCACCGGACGGTCCTGCTGATGCTCAAAAAAATCGAGTGACGCGCGCAACTCACGCCCGAGCGGCGAAACCTGCGTTTCAAGCGTGGACTGAACCTCCGGCGCCATGCCCACTTTGATGCCCTCGGCCTCGGCATAACTGATGTTCATCGTCTCGGCCAGACCCGCCGTCAGCTTGTCCCCCCCGATATTTACCACGCGGGTCAGGGCCAGTTCACCGCGGTCCAAAACACAAATCGAACTGTGCTTGAAGCCGACATCCACCAACGCCACGGTTTCGTCGGCAAACTCTTTCGCCATGGCCAGTTCAAATGCGTTCACCGGGCTGATCAATCCGGGCGCCAGGCAGTCCAGCGTCAACCCGGCGTTTTTCGCCGCGGTCTGTAAATCTCCAACCAGTTGCTGTTTTGCCGCCGCCACCAGAACTTTTAATTTGGGCATGCCGGCGGGCTTGGGCGCCTCAGCGGGCTTGTTGCCGGCAGTCGCTTTGGGTGGGAAAACATAGCAATCGAAAACGTGATTCGGCAAATCCTGTTGCAGATAACCCTTCGCGTTGTTTTTCAACACCAGCCGCATTTCATCCATCGGAATCTGCGGCAATTCCACCTGGCGCACAATCACGTCGTCCAGCCCTACGGTCAGTGTCAGGGACTTGGTCGTATTGCCCAGCGCTTCGGATACCTGCCGCAAATGGTCGGCCAGCAATTCCAGCGACACTTTTCTGTCGTAGATGGGCGCGTCCAGCAACGTGTAACGGGTCAGGGCCAAAACCTCGCCGCGCCGCTCCAGCAGAACACCCTTGGTCGTGCGACTCCCCAAATCAACGGCCATCATATGGCTCCGTTTTTTCCCCGAAAAACCGTTTAGGAACGACCACGCCATGCGAATTTCTTATACGAATGATTTTTATTTGCAAGCAGCAATTCAAGCTGCCTGGCACATTTTAGCAACCCTCACGCCAAGCGGTTTATTGTGAAAATCGCCCAAAGCAAACATCTTTTGTCCCAACTCAAGTCGCGCGTGTCTTGAAAACAACCGGTGGCTGCTCACGCCAGTTGCTTCGCGCGCAACTTCATTTCCTCCAGAAAAGCCTGCAGCAACGGGGTCGTGCGCCCCCGCCACATCGCGCCAATCACCACCGGCGGAAATCCCCGCAAAGGCAGGGCGCGCACGTTGGACGGCAGGCTTTTTTTCGGAATCGCCACCGACACGCCGATGCCCAGCCCGCTCGCGACATACGCCTCCACCAGGTCCACCGAACTCGCCTCAATGCTCGGAAACCAGTCCACGCCGAGTTCGCCGAGTTTTTGCTGGAAATTTTTGCAGAGCGGCGCATCTGGCGGCAGGCAGATCAGCCGCTCGTCAATCTTATCGCGCTTCCACAACTGCTCCGCAGAGGTGACCGCGCTGCCCGCTTCCACCAGCAACACCAGCGGCAACTCCAGCAACGCCAGCGAATGGATGCCCGGGGCGGGCGTTTTCTCGATGAGCGTGACCGCCAGATCAATCTCCTCTTTTTGCAGCAACTCCTCCAAGTGCGCCGGATAACCTTCGCGCACCGTCACCTTCAGGCCGGGGAATTTTTTTTGCACTCCCAAGAGCAGGCCCGGCACGTGATCACGCAAAATGATCGTCGAGGCCCCGATGCGGACGTACCGCGCCTGCCCGCCTTGAAATTCACCGGCGACCTTGTCGAGGTTCGAAAAAAACGGCTTGATGAATCCGTAAAGCTTCTCGCCCACCGGCGTCAGCGCGAAGGGCCGCCGCTGAAACAGCGTCACGCCGAGAAACTCTTCGAGTTGCGCCACTTGCGCGCTCACCGCCGGTTGCTGGATGCCGTAGGGAATGTTCCGTACCGCCGGCATGATGCCACCGTGCTTGGCGACGTAGTAAAACAGCTCAAGGTGATGAATGTTCATTGAGCCAGCCGATGTTCGCCACAGTTTTATCAATTAACGCTTCACGGGCAAGTCCGGATAATAATTTTGTGTGAACATCAATTGCCGCGCTGGGTCTCCATGAAAAGTCTGCTTGTCATAACCATCAAACGCCATCAACCATGCAAACCATTGATCATATCATTCAGCTCGTCATCAGCGTGTTTCTCATTGTGGGCGTGTACCAGTTTTATTTCTGGTGCCAGCGAAATCACGTGACGCAACCGCACGAATTCCGCCTGCCGATTGACGACCGCATTCCGTATCGCCCGCGCTGGGTGTGGATTTACAGTTTCCTCTACTACCCCATCATCGTGGCCATCAACTGGACCATCACCTCGCCGCGCCACTTTCTTTACGTGGCGACCAGTTTCATGCTCCTCCTCGGATTTCAAATGGGGTTTTTCCTTTTGCTTCCCGTCGCGACGCCCGTGGAGTGGCGAACCTGCGTGACGGGCAAAGGCCGTTCCGAACGATTCCTCGCGTTCGTTCAAAGTTTCGACGCGCGCTCGAACAGCTTCCCCAGCATGCACACCTCGGTGGCCACGCTCACGGCGCTGCATTTGTATCCGAACGTCGGACCGTTGGTGTTCGCGTTCCCCGCGCTGATCGCGTTGAGCTGTCTTTATACGAAACAACATTACATCGTGGATTTGCCGGCCGGTGCGCTGCTCGGCTGGTTCGTGTTCAAACTGTTTCAAGTCATTTATTGAGTCCCGCCGGGTTTGAAAAACAACCGCCACCCCAAACCGCATGAAATTTCATCTGGCCCAATCAAATCCGCCGCGCGGTGCGGCGGGAGCAAATGCTGGCGGCGTGAAAATTTGTTTGAACACTGAAGCCATTCGGTTCAAAACGGCAACATAACCCGGAGAAAAATGAAATACGCCGACATCCAAAAACTCCACGACGCCGGTGGGCTTGCCCTAATTTTTTGGACAGAGATTTCTGGTGGTTATTCATGGCAGTTAATCCTTTCAAAGTCCACAGGAGATTGATAGCCCAGAGCGCTGTGGAGGCGTTTTGGGTTATAGAAGG
>JBEKJN010000263.1:0-4510 GCA_050011235.1 Verrucomicrobiota bacterium
AAAAATATGCACGCTTTCTTGGAGAAAGTCCGGGCGACGATTCGCCGGAACAAAGCGGTCGAACAGAAGTATCTGATTAAGATGCTCAACCCGGTCATCCGGGGCTGGACAAATTATCACCGCCATATCACGGCAGCGCAGGCATTCCGAAAAGCGGAAATGGTCATCTGGCAGCGTCTCTGGTATTGGGCCAAACGTCGGCGCCCGGAAAAGTCGGTGGTCTGGATCGCCAAGCGATACTGGCACCGGCTGGGAAGGACACGCCGCACGTTCGCGGCAGACTCCGGCGAAAGGACGCCGGACGGAAAGCCGAAACTGTTTCAGTTGGTGGACTCGACTGAAACCCGCATTCGGCGACACGTGAAGGTCAAATCGGAAGCCAATCCGTTTGACCCTCGCTGGCGTGAATACTTTGAAGACCGTGCATTCTTCAAACGTATGGGCATCCATCGCCATGAGGCTGGAATAAAACCGTCGTGAAACCGGCTCCGCTCGCGCGGAGCTTTGCAGTGGCTTGAGCCGGATGAGAGGAAACCATCATGTCCGGTTCTTAGGGGAGGGAGCGGCAGCAATAATCACATTTGGCTGAACGTAACAAATTGCATGATGATGGGCGCAGTGAACGTCCGTTGCTGAAATCGGAGCGAACGTAACGGCTGTGAAGTCGCGGGATTTTGGAAACGGACGCTGACTGGAATGGCGCTTAATTAAGGCATGGGCGACGGATAAATCTTGGTTTGATTGTCGATAGTTCTGTGCTTGGGAGGCAGGCTGTTTCAAAATGGCTCAGGTCTAAAGGGTTCGACTTCTGCCGCTCGTAT
The DNA here is from genome assembly GCA_050011235.1 of Verrucomicrobiota bacterium. Taxonomy (GTDB): domain Bacteria; phylum Verrucomicrobiota; class Verrucomicrobiia; order Limisphaerales; family UBA11358; genus UBA11358. The sequence goes on from JBEKJN010000263.1 coordinate 822, forward strand.
CGTGGAGGGTGATGACGATATTTGTATCCCCGGCCTGTGCTTTAACTCCTGAACCGCCGCCGTCAGTCAAGAATATGCCTTTGCCTGGAGGACCATCAATGAAAGCGGTGGCAGAAAGGTGAACCTCTCCTTCGCACACTGCGTCAAAGAAAAAATGTCCATGGCGGTCCGACTTGGTGGTGGGCCACTCTTGTTGCCCTTTTCCGCCGAAGCTTACATCCGCACCGGCAAGCGGATGACCATCTTCGTCCAATACCCGCCCGGCAAGTATCCGGTCGGCGCGTTCGAGCACAAAAGCGGGAAATTCATAATGGTTGGTTTTCGAATCTTCTGCTTTCAGGCGACCGCCGGCTGTGCCATAGCCTTTGGCAGTGATCCCTGAAAACAAATAATATTCACGTCCCTGCGGCAAGGCCGGGAAGGTAAACGAACCTTGGGCGTCAACCTTGGTTGGTCGCGGTGACAATTTTGGGATTGAGCCGCCCGCCAGAATGCTGAGGTTTACCGTTGCGTTGGTCACCGGCACGCTCTCGGTGTTCTTCACGGAACCTGAAAGAGTGATTCCGGGTTGCAAGGTCAGGTCAAGGTTGGTTGGGAACACAGCGAATTCCTGGATTGCCGCAAGGTTCCGCTCGAAACTCCGAGCCATGACGAAATTCGTCAGGGTGATGGGACCGTCCCAAATGACATTTTCCCTGCTAAGTTTCAAGACCATCCCATAGCGTCCATTTTTGTCCGTCATCACTGCGGCGTAATCAGGCGCGTCAGGATATTGCCCCGGATGAAACAAGACGAGCACCCCGGCGGCTGGTATGCCGGAAGCATCGCGCACCGTGCCGGTGATTCTGGGAGGCGGGATCAACTCAATCCGAACATGATTAGTTTGGCCGGCTATAATTGCAGCCGTGCTGCGTTGCGAGCGCCAGTCTTTCCTTGCGGAAAACCAGTTTGTGCCGGCCTGCACCCGCACGAGCGCCACACCTTTGTTGTCCGTGTAGGCGGTGGATTGTCCCACCGACACCACCGCGTAGGCAACCGGCGTCAATTCATTCGTCACGACCACCGTCACTTCCACCAAGGCGCCTTTGGACACTTGGATCACCACGTTGCTGGTGGTTTCCCCGGCGGTGACTGTCACCAGCCCCGAATTATTTACCGACACCGCCCAGTCACGCATCTCATTGGGCACTGTCGTCATGACATTATACGAACCCGGCAGAAGGTCAGGAACGTGAAACGTCCCGTCCGCGCCGCTCTGAACTGGTTCGAGAGATTCACTTCCGCCTGTGGTTGACAGCAACGACAGCTTCACGCCCGCCAGCGGTTCGCCGGTTTCCCGGCCTGTGACTTTTCCGGCGACGGCTCCCGCCGAGCCAAGCAGAAGTTCGATGTTGGTCTGGCCGGATTGGAAATCGCGCGCTCCCAGATAAGTGTTGCCGATGGGGTGCTGGGCTTTGCCCGGCTGGCTGACAGACAGGCTGGTGTGGCCATCGGACGGAAAATTCTCAATGCGAAAACGGCCATCCGCGCCGGTTCGGACGGAAAAACAATCGCGCGCCGCCTGGCCGGAGAGATTGTTAAATTGTGATTCCAAAGACACCTCACCCACAATGGCATCGGAAACCCATACCTCCGCCCCGACCACCGGCTGGTCGTTCTCATCCAACACCACGCCCGCCAGAGTGGTGGGCGCGGTGAGCACCAGCGGCTCGGATGAATCAGCCAGATTGGAGTTCCAATTTTTCCAAGCCGGGGCCAAACCCGCTTTTCTCACCACTACGAGATTTGCGCCGGGAGGAGAGGAAAAGGCGAACCTACCCTTGCTATCGGTGACAGCGTGCTCCTTGATTTGTGGATCCCGAGACATATTACCAAACCAGCCCCAGGAAGATTGATACTGATAACAGACCACCGCCGCGCCCGCCACCGCCCGGCCTTGGTCGTCTACAACCGTGCCAGTGAACTGCCAAGTCGCGCTCATGTCCGCCGCGCGAGTATGGAAGGTCAGCGCAGCGACAGCCAAAATAAAAATCGATTGCCAGATTTTTTTCATAAACCAAATTGTATTTGTAATCGCCGGTCAACCCAATTCACTGAAACTGCATATTATGTTCACAGAAATATGACACGCGAAACGCAGGTCTATTAGACGATAATTGAACATCTTTGCCATGAATTCAATTTCTGCACATTGATATACGTTCTTGTCTTCAACCGCACTGATGCGCCAGCTCACTTTGACGAGTGTTTTCCGCTTTAATCCGTCACTTGTGTGGCTACCGACTCCGGCTATGGTTTCTGCTGATTGGAATTTTGCACCAGCTTGAATCGGATCTTCACGCCGCGCGGCTTCTCAGTGAAGCCGGTGATTTGCAGCACGCCACTTTGCCCGTCATCCGTTTGAAAAGCGTAAAGATAATCGTCCAGCCCGTGCCACGCAGCGTCATGCCATGCCATGCTGGCGAACTGAGACAACCACGGGCCGACAATAGAATTCACAGCCATCACATAGCGAATAGAAATCCCTTTTGGAGGTGATATTTGTTGCTGCAATGTGTTTGAAACTTGCAAGGGAGTTATGGTCTCGAAGACAACATCCTTTTCCTGAATGATGGCGGCCTTCATTTCAAAACCATATATTGCCCGTTGACTGGCCATGGGCAGCCCATACCCATGATCCAGCGTTTGAATGACGGGCACAGGATCACCAGTATGCCAATGTTGATTGACTGGGGTATGCCCCATGACATGAATGCCATGTTGATGCACCCATTCCCAAACGGCGGACGCATTCCGATCCCAATCCACGCCGGGTGGCAGCGAGAAAGTTTCTCCGGTCTTAAGATTGAGCAGCCAGTCCTTGCCGGATTTGTAATCGTAAATCGTCCGCTCCACCACCGGGCCGAAGGTTGCGGCATTGTTCGTTGCAGTTGAATTCGTGTTTTTGAATTGCCGTTGGTGAATCAATGGTGCGCTATTGCTGGCGGCAACAGTGTAGTCCACACCAACCGACGGAGCGGACAATGGTATTGGAACCGAAGTTATCGTGGATCCCGATGACAAGGCGGTGCTGTTCGGCTCATTTTCCACCAGCTTGTAGCGGATTTTTACGCCGCGTGGGTTGTTGGTGAAGCCGAGAATTTGAATTATCCCCATGCTTCCGTTACTGGTTCGGAATATCCAGATGGAAGCAAGAGGCGTATTATATGCAGCAGGATACCGGTCAATGCTCATTATTTGAGCATTGTAAAAATGTTCCACTATCGAATTTACGGTGATTTCATCCCAGTTTCTATTAACTGCTGGGAAAATCGCCGTATCTAAACCCACCACGCCATTGAGTTCCGGGGTAATGCCAAGAGCGATATTGCTATTGTATAGCGTTGACCTTGTTCCAATTGCACCCCGTTTTTGAACCGCCCACTTTTCTTTGGCACCAATGAAGAGTTCCCCAGAATCGAAATTAACCATTACCTGAGAATTCGTCGAGGGTTCAGAATCCCCGGAACTCAGGGTGCTTGGGTCTTTACTGTCGGGAAGCAGCCGCTCCATCACCGGGCCGAAGGAAAAATTTTGCGCGGCGGCGAGTTTTGGATTTGGCGTGGAATCTCGTTTCGGCTGCCAGACCAGCATGGCATCCAGGTGTTCAGTTACTGGTTCTCCATTTGCCTTTTTGCCAACGCGCCGGT